>CAMMKL010000236.1 GCA_946497265.1 uncultured Clostridia bacterium
GGCGATGCAGATATCTTTACCCGGGGTATAGCCGGCGGCGGCAATGGCTCCCATAATGCAGTCGAGCGGCTCTTCGTTGCTGCCAAGATTGGGTGCAAATCCTCCTTCGTCCCCTACGGCGGTGACCTGCCCTTTTTGTTTGAGCACTTTTTTGAGGCTGTGGAAGGTTTCAGCCCCCATGCGGACTGCTTCCCGGATACAGCACGCGCCCACTGGAACGATCATAAACTCCTGAAAATCCACCGAAGAATCCGCATGCGCGCCGCCGTTTAGTACATTCATCATAGGAACCGGCAGGGTTTTGGCGTTTACACCTCCTAAATAACGATAAAGAGGCAATCCGCAATATGCGGCAGCCGTGTGTGCGACGGCAAGGGAAATGCCCAAAATGGCATTGGCTCCGTATTTGGATTTGTCCTTTGTGCCGTCCAATTCCATCAAAGTGTGATCAATCGCGGCCTGCTCACATACATCCATCCCCAATATGGCGTGCGAAAGTACATTATTTACATGGCCGACTGCAGTTTGCACCCCTAACCCCTGATACCGGCGTGTGTCCTTGTCACGCAATTCCAAGGCCTCTCGTTCTCCGGTAGAAGCCCCGCTGGGTACCATGGCACGCCCTGTTACTCCAGAGGAAGTCTCCACCTCTACTTCAACGGTGGGATTGCCGCGTGAATCCAAAATTTCCCGCGCATGTATTGTTTTGATTACTGGCATCCAATTAACCTCCATGAAATTTCTTTTGCTTTTAGTTTTTGAGTCAAATGCTTCTATTATACGGGATAAAATCCCGAAAATATTTTATAGAAGACTAACCTATCAAGCCCTTTCAAGTGAAAATTTAAATGGGTGAAACATCATACTTAATTTTTAGGAAATACTATTGCCGGAGGTGATTTTGTGTCTGATATGCAATATAGCCCTGACATGCAGCAGTACTTTAACACACTGCCTGGGATCGTACAGGAAACGATTAAGCAAAGCAATCAAAACATCAATTCTTTGGAAGATCTGAAAAAATGCGCTGAAAATTTGATGAAAAAAATGTAATGAGGAGCGGAGCGGAAACTCCGCTCCTTATTTTTGGGAATGTTTGCTTACGCCTGCTTGACAATTGATACCCATAGGGGTATAATGCAAATAACATATACCCCTATATGTATAAGGAGGCGCAGAATGAAAAGATTAGAGGAATTTTTGGATTGGGGCGGCACGAAAAAGGATATCGCGTTTCTAATAATTTCCGGCATAGCACTGCTGGTCAGTATATTTGATTTTGTACCGCTTCCATTCGATGCGGCCTGGGTGGCAATTGTCTTATGCGGTGTCCCAATCGTTTTGGAAGCCATCCTCGGCCTTATAACGGCATTTGACATAAAAGCGGACGTGCTGGTTTCCATCGCATTGATTGCTTCGCTCGTTATAGGCGAAGACTTTGCGGCCGGCGAAATCGCTTTTATCATGCAGCTTGGTGCTTTGCTGGAGGATTTAACGGTTGCCAGGGCCCGGGCGGGGATCGAAAAACTCGTCCACTTGACTCCACGTGCCGCCAGGGTAGTGGTTGGCTTGGAAGAAAAGGAAATTCCGGCGGAGCAAGTCAAAATAGGGGATTTGCTTCGGGTATTGCCCGGGGAAACGGTCCCCGTAGACGGGGTTATCCGGTCGGGGCAGACTTCAATCGATCAATCGGTCATGACCGGAGAGTCTCTTCCAGTGGATAAAACCGTTGGGGACGAAGTATCCAGCGGTACTGTCAACCAGTTTGGTTCTTTTGATATGATAGCGACCAAGGTCGGGGAAGACAGCTCCATTCAGAGGATGATACGTCTGGTTCAGTCTGCGGATGCGGGAAAAGCCAAAATTGTAGGTATTGCGGATCGATGGGCTACCTGGATTGTGGCCACTGCGCTTACCGCAGCATTGCTTACTTGGATCATAACGGGTCAGATCATTCGTTCTGTGACCATATTGGTCGTTTTTTGTCCGTGCGCGCTGGTGTTGGCAACCCCTACGGCAATCATGGCCGCGGTTGGGAATGCTACCAAACATGGTTTCCTAGTGCGGGAAGGGGATGCGCTGGAACGCTTGGCTGCGGTTTCGAAGTTTGCCTTTGATAAAACGGGCACGCTTACGTTTGGGACTCCGAAGGTCGTTAAAGTTCAAAGCAGTATGCCCAATTTTTCTAATAAGCAATTGTTTGCCTATGCGGCCGGCGCGGAGCTTCGTTCGGAGCATCCTTTGGGTAAGGCGGTAGTAAACAGCTATCGGGCAGAGTTTGGAGAGGAAATTGATTCCCCGGAGCAATTTGAAATGCTACCGGGAAGAGGGGTTCGGGCGGTGATTAACGGGAAAGAAATTGTAGCGGGGAACAAAGAACTGCTGGGGCAGTGCCGTATTCCTCTTTCAAAAGAGGTAAAAAATATGGCAAAACGGTGTTTAAACGACGGTGATACTGTAATCTATCCGGCAATAGACGGGCAGCCGGCCGGTTTCCTTGCTTTAGCGGATACTCTGCGGCCGGAAGCTTCCGCTGTAATCAAAGAGATAAAGCAGTCCGGCGCTTCCACGGTTCTATTGACCGGAGATCATCTGAAAGCCGCGCAGCACATAGCAGACCAGCTTTCCGTCGATGAAGTCCATGCAAACTGCCTGCCGGAAGATAAGCTGGTTTATATAGATTGCACTCAGAATAAAAAGGAACCGGTCTGTATGATAGGGGATGGGATCAACGATGCTCCGGCCTTGAAAAAAGCCTATGTCGGGCTTGCGATGGGCGGCATTGGAAGTGACATTGCAGTGGGCGCTGCTGATATTGCGTTGGTTCATGACGATATCAAAGAGATCCCGCATTTGTTCCGATTGTCTAAACGCATGATGCTGACGATAAAGTGCAATCTGGCGTTCTCAATGGCGCTCAACTTTGTCGCAATCATCCTTGCCATGACGGGAATTCTAAATCCCGTTGTCGGGGCCCTGGTACATAACGCCGGTTCTATTTTCGTAATCATCCATTCCGCCTTGTTATTAAAGTGGAGAAAGAAATGATTGATATAAAACAGGGCAAAACGTTTACCGGTAAATGTGGCAGCGTTAGAGCCTTTTTATGGGAGGCTGTTACCATTCCCTGCATACCGTTGTATTCTGCAATAATTGTTATAGCGATAGAGAATGCTTTGTTACTCCTATTCAAGATAGCTTATTAAGGTGTGAATGTTGCTTTCACTGTCATCGTCCCAGTGTTTAATTGCCCATTTTCAAGGTTAGGTGTTCTATGAGGCTTTCTACGTAGCGTTCTTTTCTATGCACTGTGAGCAGGACAACGATGATTTCATCAAGGGATTCTTTATGAAGCTTTTCTATCAGCATTTTCATCTTTTTCATGTCCATTTCTACGTCATCATTGCTTGGGGTGCATATGAGTTGCCACAACCCGTTGTATGTCTTGATGAATTTCAGCAACCGCTTGGTATGATTTCTGTTCTCCATCTTGCCATAGGTAGACTGTAGCACGGGGCGCCCAAACTGGGCCGTCTGTGCACAGACATCGCCTTGAGTCAGGCCTCTTACCTTGCGATGGGTGCGTAGATTATCACCTATATTTAGGTTTTGTAAAATCTTTGCCATCTCAAAATCCTCCTAAA
>CAMMKL010000237.1 GCA_946497265.1 uncultured Clostridia bacterium
CCCTCGTGTTACAAAGAAAAGGAGCGAGAAGGAAAGGAGAAAAGAGAAAAATCAAAGTCGTAAAAAAGCACGATAAAGGAAATTCGGGCCTTTCTTGTGCCTTTTTTAGTTGCTTTTCGGCAAGGGTACAATAAGAAAGTCTTGGAAGAAATGAAGGAACAAAATCCACCTTTGCATCGCAAACGTATGAGACATCTTACTTGCCTTTACGCTAAGGGATACGATGCTTACCACATTGATGGTGGGCAAGGCGCGCGATACGATGGCAAACCTTCCGTATGCTGTTGAGGAGACGGCGCGTTCCGCCCCCTTTAGCGTCTGTGCAGACCGTTTATTTCTTACTGGTTTTGATTGATGGAGGTTTTAAGAAGAGGGGTCCTGCTCCGGGTGATGCAGGGATAAAAGCCGGGTTGCTTCCCGTAAATCCGCCTGTAGCCGCGCAGCTGCGGATGCTACCGCTTTTAACGACTCGCCGAGCTGATCTGCCGCTTGCGCCGATAGTCCTTTTGCGGCCATATCATTCAGCTTTTCGCCTTCGGTATCGAGCGTTTGGGTCAAAGCGGCTTCGTCCGCCGCAACCCTTTGAATCCAGTCCGCCATTGCTTTCGAGACTTCCGGGCGGATGGGAGAAGAGGAGGATGCCTGCATTGCCTTCCCTCGCTTTCATGGTTTTATATAGTTTATGCGGCCGAAAGGAAAGCGGTGCGTCAATTGACAAACTGCATGCTGGGAAAAACGCGGCGCAGGTATTCGTCCGGGTAATGCTCGTCAAAATATACGCTGATCGGATCGGAGGCTGGGATTCCTTTATGCCGTTGGGATTGCCGCCCCACCGCCAATGCAGAGACCGTGATGTTAAAGAGCATAAACACCAACAGAATCCAGGTGAGGGGAATCCCTATTTTACGGGGGATTTTTTCAATCAGCCGCGACAACAAAGGATAAAGCCACCGTATCCACACGACCGCGAGAATACCCCAGAAAACAGAGAAGAGAAGGTTGATCCTCCCGTTGAGGTTGAGGGGGAAATGGCTGTATTCCCAGGAAACGGTGCCAAACAGCTGTTCCTGCACCCAGCTGCATAGATACTCAAAGCCGCCGCCTAGCACCATACCGCCGAGAAAAATCCAGACAACGTGTTTTTTAGAAAGCCAGTGGAGGCCCAGCGTCATCACCAGGGCCCCAAGCCCATAGACCAGGTTGAAGGGCCCGTACAGCAGTCCGGTACGGTTGACCAGGCGAAACAGCGTGATTAGACAAAATACCGTTTCCACCACTACGCCGAGAAAACAGCCGGCGAAAAAGATCCAAAACAGCTTGTAGAAACGAAGTCCCTGCGCAAAGGCGGGCTCGGGCGGCGGGGATGGAACCGCCGGTGTGATTCGGTTTTCAGGATGGGGCTTCACCACGGCAGCATCTCCTCCAAAACATGTAAGTGGTACGGCAATCTGGTTTCAGATTTTTATTCTTTCGATCTGCAAAAGGAATATACCGTGCGGTGATATTTGACAGCAAAAGGAGAAAAGAAACGGAAATGGATTCGCCTTATCATGAAAGCCTGTAGGACAGGCGGCGAGCAGTTCTTGTTTTGTACCAATATATTATAAGCTCATGCATTTTATTTTAGTATTGACAATGGTGTGTGTCATACAGTATAATCATAGCAGGAGGTGGTATGCATTGGGAGAAGAAAAGGATTTGCTCGACAGCCTGTTGATGGAGCTGCGCCGGGGAACGCTGGTCTTGAGTGTCCTCAGCCAGATGAAAGAGAAAAAATATGGGTATTCCTTGGTTCAGAGCCTGGAGGGAAAAGGGGTTTCCATTGACCCGAATACGTTGTATCCGCTCCTGCGCCGCCTGGAAAAACAGGGGCTTTTAGAAAGCACTTGGGAAACCGGCGGTTCCAAGCCGAGAAAGTATTATCATAGGACCCCTTATGGAGAGGAAATCTATCAAAAGCTAAAAATCCAGTGGAAAGAGATGGCCGAAGGTACGGAGAGACTGTTAAGGGAGGACGAATCATGAATCCGATGGATCAGGAATTAATGAGGCGGTATATTTATCAGGTAGTTCGCCGGTTGCCTAAAGAGCAGCGCCATGAGGTTGGCTTGGAGCTTGAGGAATTAATCGGCGATATGTTGGATACAGGGCAATCCATGGAAGAGGTCTTGACAAAGCTGGGCGATCCGAAAAAGTTTGCAAAGCAATATCAGGACGACAAGCACTATTTAATCGGTCCGGAGTACTATGATTCTTACCTGTGGTTTTTAAAAATCGTCTTACTCTGTACCGCCGTCGCCGTTTTAGTCGTTTCCATCGTAAAGGGAATTCAGGAGGGAGCGGGACTGACAGACTCCAATGTGGTGCAGGCGGTTGTGACGTCGGCCATTCATGGGATTGGGAACGGTATCGTCAATTTGCTTTCTGCCTGCGTCGGCGCTTTTGGTGCCATTACGCTGCTGTTTTATATTATGGAACGCAATAAGATAAAATTTGAGCATAAAAAAGAGGAGCAATGGAGCGTTCAAAATTTGGGTGAAAGCCATACGGATAAAGGAAAGGGTTGGACGCCCGACTATCTGGCGCCGGTACCGGATAAAAGAGCGGTCATCAGCAGGGGGGACAGCGTGGTTGGAATTGTTTTCATTGTTCTCTTTTGCGTACTGCTTATATTTGCTCCAACGGTGTTCAGCGCCATTATTAAAAATGGAGATGTCATTTCCGTCGTTCCGGTTTTTAATTTGGAACAGTGGCATATCATACTCCCTGTTTTTATCTTGTCGTTGGTGGTCGGATTAGGGGATGAGATTTTCCGGCTCATTATGGGGCATTACTGCAAGCCGGTTATGCTAAGCAATATTATCTGCGGTTCTGTGCAGATTGTCCTATCTTTTGTTGTACTCAAGGTGTTTCCGCTTTGGAACCCGGATTTTGCCGTGGAGCTGAAAAGACAGCTCGGCGGACAGATCGGCCCGTCCGCGGAATCTTTTATTGATAAGTGGAATGGGGATGTTGCTTCCAATGTTTTGTTTGCGCTGATTGCCTTGATAACGCTTGCGGAAATTGGAACGAGTATTTATAAAACATTGCGGTATCAAGGAAAACAACCTGCTTTATAAAGCGAACGGAAAGGCCCGCCCATCTTCGCAGACGGACACTGCGTCAGGGCGGGTCTTATCGTTTCCTTAAATCATTGATAATCGGGCTTATTTCTCAGCATAATAAAACCGAAGGATATACCGGCGCGGCAACTTCGTTGAACCCATGTGTTGCCTGTGATATAATAAGGATTGACAAAGGAATGAAATAAGAGTAAAATACAAACAAAAACATTTGTTCGCAATCGTTTATAGGTGAAGGATATCTCCTGTTCATCCAAAAGTGCGGGTATGCCGGATCGTTTCAAAGTAATCCGATGTAGCCGAAGTGATTAGAGGAAAGGGTATATGAGTAAACAAAACAGCCGGGAATTGTTTGAATTGGTTTCTTCCTACAAGCCCACCGGGGACCAGCCGCAGGCGATTGCCAAGCTGGTAGACGGCATAAAAAAAGGGGATAAGGAACAGACGCTGCTGGGGGTTACGGGCTCCGGCAAGACATTCACCATGGCCAATATTATCTCGCA
>CAMMKL010000238.1 GCA_946497265.1 uncultured Clostridia bacterium
CGAGGGTAGCCAGGCCGTCCAGGAAGCAGGCGGCCAGGCGGCCCAGGCCGCCGTTGCCAAGGCCCGCGTCGGGTTCCTGTTCGTAAATGGTGTCCAGCTTAACCCCCAGGTCGGAGAGGGCGGACGCCACCGAGCCCTCCAGCCCAAGGTTGAACAAATTGTTTTTCAGGGAACGGCCCATTAAAAATTCCATACAGAGGTAATAAATCTGTTTTGCTCCCTGTTTGGTGGCTTTGTCCTGATATTCCTTGTGCCCCGCGTTCAAAAGATCGCGCACAATCAGCACAACTGCTTTATAAAAGTGCTCATACGTAGCCTCGGCAGGGGTAACTCCGAAATTATGGGAGAGCTTTAACACAATCAGCTCCCTAATTTCACTGGCGGATAATTTGTAATTCATTCCACAGCCTCCTCGTTGCGGGGGGTCCCCGTCTTATACATTCCAATATTAGAATTTGTATGACTTTCACTATTATATACTACTCTTATCTCAATTTCAACCGCTCTGTCCAGAATGGCAAAAAGACTGGTAAAAGAGCCAAAAATCCCATGGCAATAATCCAAACGGCAATCCCCCGGTTGTGAAATCCATAACAGCCCCTTGGCAAGAAACCTCGGTAATTTCTTGTATATATTATACAAAAGAAAAGGTTTTGCACTTTACTTATCATCCTACTTGTGCAGGCCGGCTTTCTTTCCCGGCAGAACAAAACAACAGGGAAAATTACGGGTGCAAAAGAATTTAGAACCAACTTTTAATCCAAGCAAGCTATCTTTTCTTTCTTTTCACCGGAAGCAAATGAATCCATCGGAATACGGACGAAACCAAAAGGATCCCGATGGCGATCGCCCCGGCCACGCCAAGGGTATGCAAGCCGGTAGAGGCAAACCGGCCCATTTGCCCCTGGATGCAGTATTCCATGGTGTAATAGATCCCTCCGCCCGGCACCATAGGGATGATGCCCGGGATCAAAAACGCCGTAACCGGGGCCTTCACCACGCGGGCCAATACCTCCGAATAAACTGAGATGGCCAAAGACGCGATAAAGTACTGGAAGATATCGTTTCCGGAAAAACCCATCAAAAGATAAAAAAACCAGCAGACCGCGCCGCCCAGAGCAGACAGCCACAACACCCGGCCGCGCAGGTTGTACAAAATAGAGAATCCAAAACAGGCAAGGAACGAATAAAAACAGGGAAGGAACATCTGCATCTTACATCCCCCCCGCCATATGCATGATGGATAGCGCAAGCCCGGCGCCAAGCGCCATGGCGACGGCCGTGAGCAGGGCTTCGGTCAACCGGGTGACACCCGCGACCAAATCCCCTGCAATAATATCCCGGATTGCGTTGGTGAGGGCCATGCCCGGCACCAGGTTCATCAAAAATCCGATGATAATTTTATCCAGATTCTGCCCGGCGCCCAGAAAAACCGCTGCTATGGCCAATGCCGCGCCCAGACCGCTGCCGACCAAACTGATAAAAAAGCTGTTGGTGTGCAGTTTTTCCATCGGCATAACCAGCAGGCGCAGCAGCGCGCTGATCACCAGGGCGCACAGGGCGTCCCGCAGCGTCCCCCCAAAAAACAGGGCGAAGCTGCCTCCCGTTAAAGCATAGCCCGCCATCTGCCATTTTAATCCATAGACCGGCCGCCTTTTTATTTTTGCGATGCGTTTTTCCACCTCTTCGGGCGAGGGCGTCATACGGCAGACGGTACGGCAAAGATCGTTATACTGCTGTACCCGGTCCAGATCTGTGGTGCGGCTGTTGACCCGGCGCAAGCGGGTGTGCGCCTTCCCATCCACATAGAGGGTGGTAATCAGGCAGGTGGGGATCGCAAACACATCGGCTTGCGGCACTCCATAGGCCGTTAGGATGCGCTGCACCGATTCCTCTACCCGATAGATTTCCGCTCCATTTTCCAGCAATAAAAAGCCGATGTCGGTAGCGGTATTCAATAATTCTTCATAGTCCATATGACATCACCTACACTGATTAGTATAGCATCGCGCGGCGCAAATAACAATTGACGATTACGGCACGCCGCCATTTCCCCAAAATAGGCCGCAAAACCATATGGCTCCATTTTGTAAAATATGCTATGATACTACCGAAATCAAAACAAAGGAAGGCGATGACCATGGACGACACGCAGGCCCTTGTTCTGTCGGAAATCCCGTTTACCTGCGAAGACCTGCGCAGGAGGTGGATTGCGGCTTTCTGCCCCCAGCTTTCCCCGTCCCTAAAATCCCCGGACTATAAACCGGTGCTGTGGTCGGTTTTTTCCTCCGATAAGGTTTCCTGCCTGAACGGAGAAGCGGCCAAGGGGGCATTTCAGGCCGCTGCCAAGGAAAAGCTCTATGTGTTTTATGAATACGACGGGGGAGAGGAAAACGCGCTTGTCCTTACGCGGGCGACCGGCCTTGGCGCAAAAGACCTGGAGGATGAAAACGACATCTACCTGATGCCTCCGGATTTTTCCTGGACGTATGTCCAAACCCACGAAGACGGCTTCGGCCCCTATTTTTGCCGCAGCCGCTCCGGGAAAGAATAAAAATCTTGTAACCCTCTTTGCTATCCTCTAAAAATTGTTTATAATAGATCATAACACAAACACCCTTATGAACAAGAGAATTACAGGCCGGAACCGCCTTTCGCGCGCAGCCCCGGCTTTTAAGAAAGGATGGTCTGTTCCATGGAAAGGAATCGAATTCGACTGAATATTCTGGGTACCGATTACCTGATCTCTACCGAAGAGGAAGAAGAGTACGTGCGCTCCATCGCCCTGGAGGTAGAAAAGCGCATCAACGAAGCGATGGAAGGCAATTCCCGAATTTCCGCCATGATGGCGGCCGTGCTTACCTCTCTGGATTACTGCGACGAAGCCAAGAAGGCGGTGGCAAGCGCGGACAACCTGCGTTCGCAAATCAAGGATTACCTGGAGGATTCCTCCCGCGCACGGATGGAGGCCGACGAGGCGCGCCGCGAAATTGAGCGCATGAAGAAGGAAATCCAGACGCTGCGCATGCGCCTGGCCGAAAGCGACACCGCCGCTCAGTCCGCCGCGCCCCCGCCAACCCCCAAGGCCGCCCCCGCCCCCATCTCGCGCCCGGCCCCGTCGGACAGCCACGTGCCCCAGCAGGCGCGCATCTATTCCACGCCGGAACCGGTTTCGGACAAGGCGGACGAGGAGATTATGAACTTCTTCGAAAAGCAGCCGGAAAATAAGTAACCGGCTGCCCACAACGGTTAAAGGAGCCCTATGGACAAAATAGAGATACTCGCCCCAGCCGGTTCGCCGGAAAGCCTGATTCCCGCCGTCCGGCTGGGAGCGGACGCCGTCTATCTGGGCGGCTCGCATTTTAACGCACGCGCCAACGCCGGAAATTTTGACCGCCAGGCCTTAAAATCGGCGGTAGAATACTGCCACGCGCGCGGGGTAAACGTCTATCTGACCGCGAATACCCTGGTGCGGGACGACGAACTTCCCGAAGCCATGGAATTTCTGGAATACGCCTGTTCCCTGCCCGTGGACGCGCTGATCGTGCAGGACGTGGGGCTTGCCACCCTTCTTCACGCGGCCGCCCCAAAAATGCGCCTGCACG
>CAMMKL010000239.1 GCA_946497265.1 uncultured Clostridia bacterium
CGTCCACTCCAGATGCAGCTTGACCTCCTGGCCCGCTGCCGGAGCCGCAACTCTGTTGCCCTGATACCATGAGCCGTCTGCACCGTATTTCTGCCAGAACCAGCCGCCGGCATCGTAACCGATAAACAGGCCATTATCCGGGGCTTCATAATTGATATAGAAGCCGCAGCGGTTTCTGGAACCGTCTTGCTCCGATTTCAGGGTCACATCCAAATAACCGCCATCATCAGGAAGGGTCACATCCTTATTGATGAACACAGCCGGGTTTTTCGCAGGATCGGGGTTATTCCCGTTGCCGGAACCGGCCTTCAGGTGCAACCAGCCGTCGTCGGTGACTTCATTCACCGCATCGGTGCCGATTACAGTGTTGGGATCCTGTTCCCAATTGTCATACACGCCGCCGCCATAGGGGGGCACCGCCTCTTTTTGCCCGGTGTAGTGGATGTCTTTCAGATAGACGTCCGTCACCTCGCTACCGCTCCAGGAGCCTGCTTTGATGGCAATTTTGTTGCCCATGCCTTCAATAGCGCTGTAATCAAGCGGCATCTGAGTAAACATTTCCACGCCGTCTACCGTTGCGGAGGTAAGCTGGTTGTCCGCCCATTCCAGGCGTACAGCAACTTCTTGATCCGCAGTGGGGGCCGCCTTCCGGGTTCCCTGATACCAGGGGTTACCGGACTCGCCGTATTTCTGCCAGAACCAACCTCCGGTATCATAGCCGACAAATAGGGCGTGCGCCGGGTCGGCATAATTCAGATAAACACCGAAACGGGTAGTACCGGCATCCGCAGCCGGTTTAAGCGTAAATTCCACATAACCCTCGTCCGGCTGTTCACCGATGGTATTGTTCAGGAAAACCGCCGGCATCGGGTTGCTGGTGGACGAATCGTCCGTACCATTTCCATTGCTTGTAGACGACTTCAGGTGAAGCCAACCATCGCTGGTTACTTCAATCACTTCGCCGCCCTTGGCGGTTGCCTCGTCCTGTACCCATTCGTCCACGACGCCGTCTTCCAGCGCCCTTTCCGCCGCGGTTGCCGTCATCGGCAAAAGCCCGGAAAACTGGGAGAAAAGCAGGGCAAACGACAGGATACCCGCCAGAATGGATTTGCTTCTCTTTTTTCTCAATGCGTAGACCTCCTTTTTTACCTTTCTTCTAAATCTAAAATTTCAGTTGTTTTTCCCCGGATCCACCCAGCACTGATGAAACCCGGATCCGCACTCCTCCTTTTTTCTATATTTTCTGGATTTTAAACCTAAAATGATCTTCGATAATATCGGCCCATCTCACCAGAAAGAGAGCGGGTCTATTACTATCGACCAAATTAGTGAATACACAAAAGAAATTTGTGTAAAAAGTATAGCATCCCAATCCAATAATGTCAATAATTCTTACAACCGATCCTCCCGAAAATATATAGATAATATATAAGTAGGCCAAACCATTTGTTTCCAAAAAAGGCTAGTATTATCAAAGAAAAATCAAGTTTTAAACGAAAAATACAATTAATATATATAAATAAAATTTAACTTCTTTTCCTTTTGTAAAAAATCCTCACGCACGGAAAATCTTTCTTTTCTGTTATATTTTTCTCTACAAAATTTATATAATCAGTGTAAAATTCTATATAATAAAAATAGCTTACTACGTATTCACCCGCTTCGTTAGGCAACGTATAAAGGCAATCGAAATATCCCCTTTCCCCTATTGGCTTTCCAATGCGATAAATCGCCCAATACCCCGTAAAAAGAACGTTGACTGCGTTTTGGGAAATCCTTTATAATAAAATAAAGTATTTCGGAACAGGAGGAGTCCATTTCCATGCTGACCATATTTCACATCGCCTTGGCCGTCGGCATCATCCTGCCCATTATCTCCCTCATTGGCAACGCTTTATTCAGTGTTTTTGACAATGTGTTGGATGCCTTTCACCTAGGGTTGTGCCCCGGCGACATGACCATCGGATTTCTGCCCGTGTCCGCCCCTTCTATTTATGGAGGCCTCATTGTGTTTGGCGGTGTGGGTAAGGCATTGCTGCTCTACGGCGCGTCGGATCTTTTGGCCCTGATCCTCTCCATTGTATGGGGATACGTCGTCGCGGTCGTGATACAAACCTTTCTTAATAAATTGCGCAACCACAAAGCACTGGCGCTTACTTCGGATTCCGTGCTTACCTGTGAAAAAGGCAAGGTGGTGAATGCAATCCTACCTCATCGGCTGGGTAAGGTTTCCTTTGAAATTGACGGACAGCTCATTTCGTTCATCGCCAAGGCCGAAAACCCGGAGGACAAAATTGCTCAAAACAGCCAAGTCGAACCCATTGGGTTTGAAAATAAAATTTTAGTGGTACGATTAAAGGAGGAAAAAACATGTTGTTAGACTTTTTCAGCGGGACAGTCGGCACCGTCATCTTAATTGTTGCCGGTTTATTGATTGTCTTCATCCTAATTATGTCTATGTGGAAAAAAGTTCCGCAAAATCTGGCCGCCGTGGTTACGGGTATGAAACGCCGTGTGATCACCGGCGGCGGCGGGTTGGTGCTTCCCTTTTTGGAGCGCATCGATTATCTTTCCTTAGGGAACATTACCCTGGAAGTCGCGACCGAGGAAAGTATTTCATCCCAAGGCGTACCGGTCGGTGTACAAAGCACCGCGGTGATTAAGGTGAAAAACGAGCACGCTAGTATCCTGGCCGCTGCCGAACAGTTCCCCGGCCGAAATCCGGCGGAAATCGAAGACGGTATTAAAACGCAGGCAAAAAATGTCTTGGAAGGTAAACTGCGTGAGATCGTTTCAAAAAAGACCGTGGAGGAGCTTTACCGCGACCGGGAGAGCTTTGCCTCCGACGTTCAGGACGTGATCAGCACGGAACTGCAGGAAATGGGGCTGGAGATCAAATCCTTTACCATTAAGGATATCAACGACCGCAACGGCTACATTGACGCTCTGGGCGTTAAACAGATCAGTGAAAAGAAAAAGGAAGCGGCCATTGCCAAAGCGGAAGCCGACCGTGACCAGATGATCAAAACCTCTATGGCCAGGCGGGAAGGCGAGGCCGCCCGGCTGGAAGCCGAAACCAAAATCGCGGAAGCGGAAAAATTAAAAACCGTGCAGCAGGCCGAATATCGCCGGGAACAGGACAAGGCCAAGGCGATCGCCGACGCCTCCTACTCGATACAGCAAAACATTACACAAAAGGAAGTTACCTCCGCCGAAATGGACGCTGAGGTGCTGCGCCAGCAGCGTTTGAAGGATGTAGAGGCCGAACGCGTACAAATTGAGATCGTTAAGGAACAAAAGAACATTGAGCTGGAACAAAAGCGCGCGGAGCGCGCCAAAAACGCCTTGCAGGCCGACGTAGTGGAACCCGCCTTGGCGGAGAAGGCAAAACAGCAAGCCATGGCGGACGCGGAAAAATACAAGCAGATCGCGGAAGCCGAAGCGTTAGCCGAAACACGCCGCAAACAAGGTGAAGCAGAAGCCGAGGTCATTAAAAAAACCGGTGAAGCGGAAGCCGAGGCCATCCGTCAGAAAGGGATCGCGGGAGCCGAAGCCATGGAGAAAAAGGCCGAGGCCTACAAAAAGTA
>CAMMKL010000240.1 GCA_946497265.1 uncultured Clostridia bacterium
TGCTTATTAAGGTGCGAAAAGAGTAGGTCCCGGCGAATGCCCCGGCGGTAAATAGGATAGCGTTGAGCAGCTGAGACGTTAGGGTGGAGGCGGTGTTGCGCAGCCAGAGGAACCGGCGGCTGTCCCCACAGCGCTTTTTGGTCCAGGCCCACCACTTGTGATATGCCCAAACATCAAATTTCTGCACAATAGCATACACGATAACCCCGGTAAGCATCATGCGCGGTGTGTTGCGAAACACCATATGGATGCTTTCAAAGGCAACATCATTGGCATTGGGTTGGTACAAAAGCCAAGATTGCGAAATTAAAATAAAACAGACGGAGGTGGCGATTCCGATGTTCACAGCCAAATCCGCCTCTTTTTTGCCTACCGTCTCGCTCAAGATGTCGGTTACCAGGAAAGTGGAGGCAAACAGGATGTTTCCGAGCGTCTGTTCCATACCAAAGGCGTCCACCAGAATCAGCACCTCAATATTGGCGGCAATGGTGGCGAGTACGGTCCAGCAAAGCAACCCTTTTGGGCCGAAGAAAAGATACCAAAGCAATACCATCCCGTAAACCACCACAAGGCTAATAAGAAGCAAAAGCTCATTGGGCATCGGCGGCACCTCCCACTCCGAAATCCGTGTTTTGTAATAAAATATCCACCCTGGGGTTTTCTCTGTATTTTGGATACAATTCTTGCATGAACAGGGAAACAACTGCGGGGTCCGGCAGGATAGGCCGGGAGTTTTTCTGCATGATATTGATGCACACTCGCTCAAAATATTCCAGGCCGGTTTCAATATCATGCCGCATGGACTCTACCGTTTGCCCGGGAATTCCCTGCAGCAGGCAGACCTCGTCCGCATACCGGGCGATTTCCTGCGCAGAGGCATCCCCCATTCCCTTATCCAGATAAGATTCCCGGAAAAGGGTGTGAAATGTTTCTACCCCCATTTTTATTTTAACGCAAATCCCTAAACTAGCAAAATCCTCTTTACAATAGGGGATGGACTGCCGGTGCATCCAATGGCATTCAAAATGAAGGCGGCTTATCTCCTTTTCGAAACAGGTTTGCTTGAGCAAAGATATGGTTGCTTCGTCCAGGTCGGTAAAGCTTCCGGAATTGATTACCTCCAAAGCATGGTATTTGCCGGTTACCTGAGCAAGCACACTGTGATTCAATCGGTAATTCTCCGCGCTGTCTTTTGAAAAGTCAGTATGATAATCGCAAAAACGGCAGCGGCGCCATCGGCAGCCTGAGCCACGCAGTAAGACGATCTCCCGGGGGTTTTTCTCCCGGATGACCGAATACCGCTGCAATATGGGATCGATATTCATATGTGTCACCTGCCTTTGCATAAGTTTCCATATAAAATATAAAACGGGCGCTTGAAGCGCCCGTTTACCAGCCGAATTTAAAATGACAAGCTGGGTTTTCCCTAGAAACCCGACCGTCTGCCTATAATCGGCGGCAAGTTTCCTAGTTTTGTTTTGAGACAGGATGGTCGCGAACTGTCTTATGCAGTTTTGTACACTATAGCAGATTCCGCTTTAAAAAGCAAGGGAAAAAGCCGCCTGAGAGCAGGCGGCTTTTGCTAAGTTGGCAGTGGTTAAGGTTCTTCGTCGGTTTCTCCCAGTAGATTAAAGCGGAACAGCTTGGTTTCATCTTCGGGATCTTCGCAGGTAACATAAGCTTCGGCAATTTTTCCGCCTTCAATCAATTGAGTAAGGCCTACCAGTTGACACAGCTTGCTTTTTAGGTTAAGATGGTCGCCCTCCCTTGTCTCTAAATAGACATTGCCTTTGCATTTTTCCAGAAGGGACAGGAAACTGGGAACATCGACATTATGCAGTTCAATCATAGATGGCATTTGGCAATCCTCCTTACTATGGTTGCGAATACAAGTGGCTGGTGCCACAGCTGTCAAGCTATATGTGAAATACTGCCTCGTTACAATGAACGGCATTGCGGTGAGGAAGTGTTCTTACTGCAAAAAGGCACATATTAGGCGATAAACGGCTGCCTTTTCACAATTGTATTATACCATAATTTGGTTCCTTGTCAATCAAACAGGTATTTCTTGAAAGACATACCGAAAGACGTTCCGGCCCAAAAGGCCTGCCAGGCAGTATATGCGGGGCGGGGCGGAATGATGACCTTTCATTGGCTTTTTTTGTAGTCGTCTACCTTCTTTCCATCCTGAATACGAATCACACGGTCGGCGCTTTTTGCGATGGTACTGTCATGGGTAATCAGGACAATGGTCTTGCCCTCCTGATGCAGCCCGCGTAAAATAGACAGCACCTCGCTGCCGGAATGGGAATCCAAGTTCCCGGTAGGCTCGTCTGCAAGGATGATCGGCGGCCGGGCCGCGATGGCGCGCGCACTGGCGCGCCGCTGCTGGTGGCCGCCGCTCATTTGAAAGGGTTGGTGGCGGATACGGCGGGAAAGCCCTACCTTTTCCAATGCTTCTGAGGAGAGGCGTTTGCGTTCGGCTTTGTCCATCCCCCGGTACAGCAGAGGGAGCTCCACGTTTTCCGCAGCGCTCAGGCTGGGGATCAGATTAAATCCCTGAAAGATAAAACCAATTTTCCGGTTACGGATTTCAGAAAGCTGGTCGTCCGTCATATGGGACACGTCCTCCCCGCCCAGCAGATATTGCCCGGAGGTAGGGGTGTCCAGGCAACCGAGCAGATTCATCAGGGTGGATTTTCCCGATCCGGATTGCCCGACGATGGCGACAAATTCCCCGTTTTCGACGGTTAAGTTGACGTGGTCCAGGGCGTGTACTTTAATTTCCCCGGTTTGATAGGTTTTGCAGACGTCTTTCAGTTCAATACAGTTGGGCATTTTTGCGCAACTCCTTTCCGGTTAATAAGCAAAAATATTCGTGACAAAGTAAATTTTTTACGTTATAATAGCCCCAAAGCCGGCGCGTTTTGTGTGTTGCCTGCCCACCGCCGCCAAGCAAGGCTTTTGGTGGATTCCTGCGGATGCAGGGAGGTTTTCCACTACAAGCGTGGCTACCGTCTGCCCGGCGGCGCCGGCAAAAATCCATTATCTGCAATGAGAGGGAATGAAGATATGTTAAATCGCTATTGGAAATCGTTTAAAAGCGGGACCGATATCCGGGGTGTGGCCACGGAAGGAGTGGCTGGGGAAGAGGTAACATTGACCGACCCGGTAATTGAAAAAATAACGGCGGGGTTTGTCCTTTGGCTTACAAAAAACCTGGGCCGGGAGGCAACTACCCTTACCATTTCGGTAGGGCACGATTCCCGTATATCGGCCGACCGGATCCAAGCGGCGGTTTGCCGCGTGCTGATAGACGCAGGGTGCCATGTGCTCGACTGTGGACTGGCTTCTACGCCTTCCATGTTTATGACGACGGTCGATATCGCCTGTGACGGGGCGGTGCAGATTACGGCCAGCCACCATCCGTTTAACCGAAACGGATTGAAGTTTTTTACCCGAAAAGGAGGGCTGGACGGTTGCGACATAGAGGAGATCTTACAGTATGCCCAAGAAGGACAGGCTCCTCAAAGCCGTTCCGGCGGCCGGGTGGAGGCCGTGGATTATATGGAAGATTACGCC
>CAMMKL010000241.1 GCA_946497265.1 uncultured Clostridia bacterium
GAGGAATGAATATGCTTCGCGGCCATATACCGCCTAATTTTGCCACGGCGACCAGCTTTCGCGCGTCCGCACCCTATCCGCCCGTTGAGGTGGAGGCCCCGAATCTCCGTTATGCCCAGCTGCTGCATCAGGACACCGCCTCCGCCCAGGGGGAGTTTACCGCGGTCGCCCTTTACATCTACCAAAGCTGGCTGTTCGATCCGGTCTGTGGGCCGGCGGCGAAGACCATGCGGGAAATCGCCGTTGTGGAGATGCATCATCTTGATCTGCTCAGCCAGGTGATCTCCCTTCTGGGCGGGGACCCTACCTTCAGCGCCGTGCGCAATAATCGCTGTATTGTCTGGAACGGCAGTATGGTCAACTACTGCAAAAATCTTCCCCAAATGATCCGCTACAACATCAGGGCGGAGCAGGAGGCCATCGCCAATTACCGGCGGCATATCGCCTTTATCAAGGATCGGCAAATCCAGGCGCTGCTGGAACGGATTATTGAGGACGAAGAAATCCATCTGGCTATTTTCCGCCAAATGCTTGAACGGCTGGAATCCGTTTGAGGCCTTCGTCTGTCTTTCTTGCTGCCTGACCAAACCGAAAGCCCCGTCTGAGCAGAGCTCGGGCGGGGCTTTTGCGGGTCAAAAGGGGGATTTGGGTTTACCGGATCAACGCTATCGGTATATTAGGAGGTATATCCATGAATTTATTGTCGAAGGTATTGGGATAGGGAAGCATCAAGCGGGATCTAGTGCCGCTGGATATCCCACCGTCAGCTCCATTGTCGGCCGGAAGCGATAAGCGCCCTCTCTCCATAAGAAAGAGGGCGCATGGTTTCGAGAGAATGCAGGGCTTTGTAAGTATGCCGCCCCCGGCTAGGGGGCGGCGCGGGAAATTAATAGCCGCAGTAGCTGCTGTTGTAGTTATAGCCAGAGTTGGAAGCAAAGCTGGAAGCCGAACTAAAGCTAGAACCGCTGGTCCAAACCGGCGAACCTACCTGATAGGTAGCGACGATGGGCAGATATCCGACCACACAGGACCGCGCACAAGAGTTATTGGCCGCCGATGCGGCGACACTGGCACATGCCGAAGAGGCATAAGAACTTCCCGACCAATTGTTACAGCACATATCTGAATCCTCCCTTAATATCAGGGGACTAGCCCCGTGCTACACTATATGCCCGTCTGTGAAAAAGTGTGCGGGGAAGAAGGGGGCTTTGCAGAAACGCCAACGGGAAGCGGGAGACAACCGGTTTTTGTTTTTCTGCGCTGTTCCCGAAAAGAAAAAGCGCACCCTGCTGTAAGCAAGGTGCGCAGCATGGCCGTAGGCGATACCCGCCGGGCCGCCGAAAGCCAAAACAGGAGGATGCTTCCAATGCGGCGTTTGCAGCGTAAATCCCGAAGGAACCAACTCCATCGGGTTAGATGGCTGCAAATTGGACAACATGCTCCAAAGGAAAAAACAATTATTTATATTCCTTAGAGACGATAACGTTGCCGTCCTTGTCCAGATATTCCACAATAATGGATTCCGCGCTGGAAACCTTTGCTTTGAGCTCCTGAAATCCGTTTTCAAAGGTGGAAGCCATTTGATCCATGGCCGACGAAAGCGAGTCCTTAATCAGCGACGTGTCGCCCACGTCGGTGGTAAACTGGAAGCTGTATACCATGGAGTTCCCTCTGGCGGTCACATCCAGATTTGCCCCGCTGATCCCCATCGATTCTTTCATCGTGTCAATATCGCTCTGAATGCTGGAAATATAACTCTCCACCGTAGCGGTATTGTTCGAGCATGCTGCGAAGGACAGGCACATGACCAGACAGCAGAGAACAACCAAAAGCTTTTTCATATTCATCTTTCTCCTCAAATCTTATTTTTCACTCCCATACCCATTTACGCCGCACAGGCAGGAAAGCAAAAAACGCCCCGCTGCAAAGCAACCAGACGTTTTGAACCTGGTTATAAAGAACAACCCGCTACAAACGCGGGCAGAAAGGATTAAAATAAAAGAGACCTGCGGTGCGCGACTTGCCCACCGCAGGTGTGGAGCGGGAAACGGGATTCGAACCCGCGACTTTCGGCTTGGGAAGCCGACGCTCTACCGCTGAACTACTCCCGCGAAGTAGTCCAAATTATAACATGGATTATGAAAAAATGCAAGAGGCTATTGCATGCTTTCTTCAAAAAGTTTTCCTGCTTTTTCCGGCTGGTCGCAGACGGCAAAGAACACATACCCGCTTTTCTCCAAGATAATCGAGGAAGAAAGCTTCTCGTATTCCGTGTTGCTGTACGACCGGTAGGAGGATTCCTTCAGGCTGATGTGTTCGCCCACCGCGTTCTTGACCGACGCGATGGATTCCTTAGAGGACGCCTGGATGATTCCGATTTCATCGGCATCTCCCTCGGTATCGCTGACCAGATAGGCGAAATCCGCCACCTCAGTGTCCTTGAGCACGAAATGCAGCGACATCTGCGGCTTAGTGATGACGGAGTAGTTTTTAATTTCCAATTGATATGCAATATCCTCCACCCTTGCCGCCGCGCTTTCCTCGTAAGCGGCGATAGAGGGAGAATGGGAAGAACAGGAGCTAAAAAGCACGCAGACCAAACTCAATAGGAACAGTCCTCCAAACGGGAGGAAAAGGGCCAAGCGCTTGTGCATATTGTTTCACCACACCACTCTCAAAAATTCCAACAGAACAAAACCGGTGTATAAAGTTCCCCTTTTATTATACTACATTTGACAAGATACGCAAGTCGACAAATCCGACAGAAAAGGAAAGGAAAGCGCGTGCATAACCGACAAAGAAGGGAAAACCGTTTTTGTACGCAGGTGTATTGCGATGAAAAAACTTTATTCCTCCTTGTAAAGAATGGAGTATGGCCGTGCTTTACATAAAAATGATGAACGCGTGCTTTTTCCAAAAGGAGTAATCCACATTTTCCACCGAGTTTTCCACAAAGCATCCGGTTGATTACGGGGATTTCCCATGGGAAAGTGGAAAACTCCGTTGCTTTTGCCCAATTTCCACCATGGCCTGGTGGAAAACATCGGTTTACGTAATGCGTGAAAGAACACTATTTTCGTAGATATACCGCGAGTTATCACCCCTTGACGAACAAAGAAGCCCTATTTTCCCCTTTCCCGCCGTATGGAGCGGCCGCCCCGTCAGGCCGTTGCCTGTGACGAAGCGGCGGTACCGGCGTCCTCCACCGAAAGGATGGAAGCGCCTTTGTAATAATGGGTCAGAATATCCTGCCACTTGGTTCCCTGCCTGGCCATGTAGTCCGCGCCGTACTGGCTCATCCCCACGCCGTGGCCGTATCCCTTTACGGTAAAGGTAAAAACGCCGTCGGCGGCAAGAACTTGGAAGTTGGCGGATCGAAGGCCCAGCGTTTCCCGGATCTGCCGGCCGGTCAAGGTTGCATTTCCCACCGCGATGGAGGTTACCGTCCCAGCCGGGCTCAGCTGTGCCGCTCCAAACCAGGCGGCCGTATCCTCCGGCAGGGTCAGCTCGGGAAAGGCCGTCGTCAGCGCCGACTGCAAATCCGCCGCCTGGAAGGAGACCTGGGTTTGGTATTCG
>CAMMKL010000242.1 GCA_946497265.1 uncultured Clostridia bacterium
CGTAAAGTAAAACAAAATCTTATTGTTATCGAAGGTATACTCCACTTCGACCAACTTCATTTCAAGCTTATGCTCCGCGATCTTTTTCAGGCAGATGTCAAACGCAGCCTTTTCTTTTTTCGCGTTCTCCGCCACCCGTTTTTTATCCTGCTCGTTCGCCTTGCGGATCATTTTTTTCAGCGGATGGACGATGGAGTCGTCAGACACCTCCCGGTTTTCCATGGCAACCTCCCCGCATTCTATCCCGCGGGCTGTCTCTACGATTACCAGGTCCCCTTTCTTCAGTACGGTTTTGCCGGGGTCAAAGTAATAAACTTTCCCCACATCCTTAAACCGTACGCCGATTACTACCGCCATGAAATCCTCCTGTCTTATCCTTCCGTCCGTGCAATCCCCGGACGCCCTATCTATTGTTCATGCAAATCGCTGCGCAGCCGGGCACACAGCCAGGTAGCGAGCAAGTTTTGGTTTGCGTTTTGGTCCATCCTGTCTTTTGCCTGTTCCGCCACTGCCAGCAGTTCCAAAAGCCTCGCGCGGGGCAGGCGCTGTGCCAACAAAAGCGCCTCTTTTTCCTCTGCAGAGGAATAAGCATCGGAAAAACCGCAAATACAAGCGTCCCGAAAGATCTGTAAAAGACGCCCAACCACCCCGCGCGCCAACTCCTTATCCTTAGCAAGCTTTCCAGTCTGGCACAATAGTTCATATTCCCGTGGAGCGATGACCGCCGATGCGATTTTTTTCGCCAGATCAGCCGCAGGCGTTTCTTCCGGTTCTTCCTCCCCGTCCTCCAGGGTAAAAGTCTGTGCGCGGGAGCGTACGGTTTCCAGCAGATTGGCTGCCGACGCACAGGTAATGACAAACAGTACCTGTCCGGGCGGCTCCTCCAATAGCTTGAGCAGGGCGTTCTGGGCCTGCGCGGTCATCGCGTCGGCGCCCAGCAGCAGATAAGCCTTGCGCGGGGCTTCGTTGGGCCGGATATATGCATCCGCCCTTATCGTCCGGATGACATCTACATGAAAGGATTTAGGGCCGTTCGCCCCCTGTGCGACATAAATATCCGGATGGCTACCGGAACGCGCCTTTCTGCAGGCGGGGCAGGTCCCGCAGGGTTTTTCCTCAGACGAAACGCATACCGCCCAGCGTGCCAGGAAACGGGCCAATTCTTCCCTTGCCGGTTCATCCGCTCCCTCCAAAATCAAGGCGTGCGGCATCCGGCCCGACTGTTCCAGCAGCTCCAATTGCCGGCAAACGCGCCCATTCCCTGAAATTCCTTCAAACCGCATGGCTGTCAGCCTTTTTCATAGCGCTCCACATTCAGCACAAAGATCGTAGAGCCGCCCACGGTTACTTCTACCGGGAAGGAGGAATACATGCCCATATCCATAGAAGTGGTGCTGGGTACGATCTGGGTGCGCTTGTTGCTGCGCCTGGAAATGATTTCTATCACCTGATCTACCTTCTCGTCGGCAACGCCGATCAAAAAAGTGGTATTGCCCTTGAGCAAAAATCCTCCCGTGGTAGCCAGTTTGGTCACCTGGAACCCTTCGTGGGTCAAAGAGCTGGAAACAGCCGAACTGTCATCGTTGCTTACAATTGCCAATACAAGCTTCATAATAGAAACCTCCTCTTACCAAAAACAGGATCTATCCCAACGCCGGAAACCGCCTTTCCTTTTCAGCATGGGCCGGCATCATCCGGCGGCATTGCACCGGAAAATAAATAAAAACCCGGTGTACAATCCCGTTTTCATTTTAACACTTTTATATACGAAATTCCATAGGTAGATAAAAACTCTGCCGCTTTTTCCGTGATGCGTTCCCCAGGCATCACCACAGGTACGCCGGGCGGGCACGGGCAGGCGGCCTCTGCGGCAATCTCCCCCACAGAGAAAAACACAGGCCTTGTTTCGCTGGCGCCCAATATCGCTTGGCGGGGGGATACCACCTGACTGGCAGGGGGCGCCGACGTTTCCTTCATGGTCGGCAAAGGACTTGCCACCGGTATTTGCCGGATGGCCTGCTCCAGCCGAACAAAGTCCTCTTCGCTGTTGAAAGGCGTAGCGATTAAGACCACATAGCCTCCGTCGGCCATCTCCGGCTCGATCCCGCATCTGCGTAGATAATCGGCCCCTTCTTTCCCGGTCATTCCGATGGAGGACATGTCCAAAGCGATCCGGGTAGGGTCGCAGGCGCCAAGCGGCTGTCTGATCCCATTCTGCCAGGCCAGCATTTTCAGCCGCGCAACCCGTTCTTCCAGTTGGCCGTAGGCCTCTTGGCCCCCTTGTTGCAGCCAGTCCACACACAAATCCAAGGACGCCATAATCGGGTAAGCCGGGCTGGTCGAGCCGAAAAGGGCCATTGCCTCCTTCACGTCTGCAGTATAACGCTCTTCCGCAATTTGCAGCCAAGCCCCCCCTGTCAGGACGGGCAGGGTCTTGTGCGTAGAATCGGCTGCCATCGTAGCCCCCAATTGAATCGGATGCAACCCTTCTCCTACATACCATAAATGGGAACCATGGGCGTTGTCCACCAGAAGGGGGACCCGGTGCCTACGGCACACTTCACTGATACCTTCTATATCGGAAAGTACGCCGTAATAATCCGGGCTTGTCAAATACACCGCCTTGGCCCCCGGTTCTTTGCGAAGGGCCTGCTCTACATCCTGGGCGTATATCCGGCCGGGCAAACCGTCGCCTGCGTCGGGCCTGGGCAACACCCACACCGGTTCGATGCCCAAAAGGGCTAGGGTATTGATGGCACTGCGATGGATTACCCTCCCCATTATGATTTTCCCGCCGTCCGGCACGGCCAGACGCAGCATTGCTTGTATACAAAGCGTACATCCTCCGGCAGAAAATACCGTACGTTTTACATGAAAAAGATCTGCCGCCGCATGCTCCGCCTGCAGGATTGCCCCCTGCGCTTCATACAGACTGTCGGTATCGGGCAGTTCTGTATAATCCAATTCCAACAAATCGGAAGGAAACGCACCCGCCATGTTCTTATGACCCGGAGTATGAAAAGACGACCGGTTTTTTTCCTGATGGTTGCACAATGTCTGATACAAATGCATAAGAGCACCTCCTGACTGGCCAGAAGACTTCTTGTCCCTATTATACATCACAAACCAAATAGGTGCAATCCACTTTCTTTTCCAGCATAGTGGGAAAGGTAGAAGCGTTACCCGAGCAGGAAGTGTTATTTAATAAAGTATCTTTTTTCGGTTTTCCGGCCTAGTTCTAAAAATGGCTTTCCTTTTATTGTATGCGCCTATGGCGTGCCCAAAATACATACTTACCAGAAGCAAGGATTGTATATACTGATAGCTTTTAGGCGGTTTTTGCCTAATACGCAGAAGCCTAAAGCTTGCCGCCTTTGGAATCCACAATAACCGCCGCCCGGCGTTCTAATTGACAATAAAATTTTTTGCAAAAGCCCCTTTTCATTCCGGAGAGTGAAAAGGGTTCGATAGAACAGGAAGTGTGAACAGCAGCGGGTAATTTCGAAAGCTGCTCGGCACCGTTGCTCTAGAACGGGGTAAAAAAATGCGGACGTTCCCGCAGAGAAA
>CAMMKL010000243.1 GCA_946497265.1 uncultured Clostridia bacterium
CCAAGGCGCAGCTTGTCCCGGCTGTTACTGAACCGGAAGACCCGAAACCGGGCGATGGTTCCGGCGAAAGCTCCAATCCGGATAGCAGCAAGCCGGACGGCAATGCTTCTTCCCAGGAAGGAACCAACTCCGAGGGCAAGGAAGCAACCGACGGAGTGCCCACCACGGGCGACAGTGCGCCCATTGCGGCCATGTCCTTGCTGGCGGTTGCAGTTGCTGGTATGATCCTTTTGCGCAAAAACAAAAAATAAGCGCTACCATATCTAAAAAACACACCGGTTAGGTGAATGTGTTCCTCCCTCAAAAGCCCTTTCGTGACAGTAATAAGCTGAAACGAAAGGGCTTTTTTGTGGACAAAAAAACCGCCCCAGGGCAAGGGCGGTGGTGAAAGGGAGGTGAGAATGAAAACATATATTATATGCAATCCACAAAAGGGAATAAAACGGGTTGCCGTCATACCGGAGGGTATACCGGAGAGGCACAGCCAAATTATAACCTTTTGTTAAACCATAGTATACGGGCAATTTGTGTATGAATCGTGACGGCATTAAAAACCTTATGCAAACGAACCGTAAAAAAGAAATGAAAGAGGGGAAAACATGGATATCACAGGCGTTTTTTAAATGGCATTTTTGTCACCAACGCACAAATCTGCCCAGGTACGTATAAGTTGTTGAAAAAAATAGAAAACACCGTTTACCCATGACGGAAAGGTTTGGTAAACGGTGTTTTGTTTAGATCAATAAATACATAAGGGCAAGTACCAGGCCCGTATCGGTCTCCTCGTTTGCAAGAAGCAGAATCAAGATGAGGATCAGCGTACGATCCTTATCCTTCATCAGGCTTTGAAAAATATCGGTAATCCCATTTTCCCCTTTTGGCACCGGCGGGGTGCCGGCCATCTGAGGCGGCGGGCCGTGCTGCATTGGCGGAGGGTCTGGGGAGCCGTGGGATACATGGTCCCGATGCTGGCCGGAAGTATCCTGCGGGTGCTCTCCCCCGGATGCGCGCGCCCTGGCCTGCATTTCCTGTACCCGCCGGAGCGCTTCCTGCTGCATACGCGGCATATCGCCGGGCCGGTCTGGAGAAGGAGCCATTGCGTTCACCTCCTAAAAAAGATTGCTCAGAATACCGCTGCTTTTTAAAAGCGGAAGAATTCGCATCATCTGCATCATTCGGACCGATTCGTCCAGCCGTTTTTGTCGTTTTTCTCCCAGCAGAGGCCGCAGGGCATGCAGCAAGCGAGTACTGTCATCCTCCTGTTTCAAAGTGGAAAACAGCGGAGCAAGTTTCATCATGGTCTGCATCATATCTGCCGGAAAGGCGGAGGTGTCGGATACGGCCGGCTGTTGCGGAGCGGCGGGATGGGATGGCTGCGCCGCCTCTGAGGAGGACTGACCCAGCAGGCCGGACAGCCCTTTTATTTTTTCCATGGTCTGAGGATCGTTCAGCAGTTCGGTTAATTTGCCTGCCAGGTCATCCATTTATTATTTCCCCTCTTGTAACAGTTTCATCAATGCCTGCGCTTGAGGCGAGGAAAGCAGTTTTTCCGTCGCTTTTTTGTCGGATAGGATTTTTTCCAGCCTCTGCGCGTCGTCGGGTTTGAGTTGATCCAGAAGCTTGGAGGTATCGCCGCTTTTTGCCGCGCTTTTTAATTGTTCCGGGCTGGGGCCAAGTTTCTGGGAAAGCTGGTCAAGCAAGTTGTTCAGATTTTGCCGACCTTGTGGGTTGCTGCCTTTCGGTTTGCCGGAGGAAGGCTGCGAACGGTTTCCGGGTTGATAGGGCATCGAATTCACCTCCTGCTACCATACTATGACGAAAAGGGGCAAAGTAGTACCTACCGGTCAAAAGCCTTTTTGAAAAGGGAGCCATAGCTTTGAGGTTCCATACCCTATTGCTACGGGCCATTTTGCTGGCCGGCAAGCGGGGGGCGGCGCTCTGCGTTGGATAGGATTAAGGGCTTGCGGAAAAAGCGTGTAAAGTGTATAATCATTTTAATAAGTACTTCTTGTAAAGGCAGTACACGGCGGCGGACGAAAAGGGGCGCGGTAAATGCCTGAGCGGCCTAGAATGAAGCTGGACCGGCCCGGAAACAGCCGGATCTTGATGATAAAACCGAAGGAGTGATTCCCTCTATGGCTAGAGACGGCTATCTATGGAATGCCGGTGAAGATACCATTCATTTAACGAAAAAGGAGCAGGCTTCCCTTACCCCACGGGAAAAGCGAAAGAATTTTTGGTACTACCATAAATTTCACATCCTAATTGCAATCCTATGCGCTGCGGTGTTGGGGTGGACGGTTTATGTGTTTGTAAGCCAAGTGTCCCCGGATTATCAAATTGCGTTTGTAACGGTGGATGATTATCCGGATACGGTGATTCGTCAGATGGAAGAGCAAATTTCTACCATTGCCGAAGACCGCAACGGGGACGGCCAGGTTGTGGTTCGGATCAATTATTATCATATGCTCCCGGAGGATACGGCGGATGCGAATGCCTATTTGGCAAATGCAGCGAAATTCCAGGGAGATATCGCGGTGGGGGAAAGCATGCTGTTCCTGATAGACGATGAGTGCTTGACCAATTTTTGTACGGGCAACGCCGGGCTCTTTACCTATAAGGATGGGAGCACGCCCTCCCATGACGCAACCGACTTAGAGAATTTAGGCCGCAAGTGGACAGAGTTTTCTTTCCTGGCCAATATGGTATTGGAAGGCCAGGCAATGACCGAAAGCGGGGATATCATAACCACAGACTATCAAAAACTGATTGGGGACATTAATGTATGTATGCGTGCCGTACCCAATTCCAATCTGGAAGGCAGGGCCGACAAAATCAAGGATAATGAGGACGCTTGGGCGCTCCTTCACCGGTTTGAAGACGCTTCCTAAGGAACGGCGGGAAAAATAAATGAAGGAGTTCTGGGGGGGAAGCCGCCCCAAACAACTTTTTTTTCTTGCTTTTACTTATTGGAACACGACGGAAGTACGCTAAAAGCCGGGCGCCTCAACCAAAAGCGCCCGGCCCTGCGCACTATTACTCTTGGTTTTCGCTGTTTGTTTCCAGATGATCCAGAGCGTATTTGCAACATTGCAATACCAATAAATTAAATGATACGTGTTCCTGGTCGGCAACCTGATTCAGTTTTGTAAATAATTTTTCAGTAAAACGAATGGTTCGTGCAATGTTAGCGTCTTGGAACTCGTTTCCAACTTTGAACATAATATCAACTCCGGTGTTTTTTATGTAACCAATCATATAATAAAAATTACCTTAATAATATAACCTGTTTTGTAGTGAAATATGGTTGCAAAAACGGTTCTAATATGATAAAATAAGCAATAAAGAGGATCTTTGCAATATTATCCGCAAATCGTAAAGGTGCTGTTATCCCCTTTTTGCGCTTTTGCTTTCCCAAAAGTCGGTATATCATGAAATGGTGGCGGCAGAGGATGCGGATAATATGGGAGGGATTACTCTATACCTCATGCTTCGCATGAGGCGGCACGGCGGAGGCTGTTCCTCATTTGGCAAGTACGCCGCT
>CAMMKL010000244.1 GCA_946497265.1 uncultured Clostridia bacterium
GGCACGCCAAAAAACCAACTGTTTTCTAACTTTGCGTTTCTTCCGCATATGGGGTAGGTAGGTCGATCTCGAATGCCGGAAAGCCCATGTACCCGGGCGCAATACTGTAACGGTCAAAAACGACGACTACCTTCCCTTTTTCGTTGATATAAAAATGTTGGTTTTCCGAAATTCCTGAAAAACCTTCCTCCCCCTCAAAAAAGCTTTGGTTTTCATCGCTTTCTACCCTCTGGGTAATCTGTGCGCGTATTTGGTCGTTGACGCGTTCCAGGTAACCGTCCCCCAGTACGTCGTGTAGAGTAAGCTCTCTTCCATATTTTAAATCGATATTATAATAATATTTTTCAGTGTAAGCACTGGCAAACGTCTCACATTTGTCAATCACAAAAGACAGAAGCTCACCGCTTTGATAATAAATTGTATAATCCACATATAATTCTACAGGATGGAATGTGCTCTCTTCCCCGCCAGTGGCCTTATACGCTTCATAATATTCTCTGGCATGCTCCTTTGCTTCCTCAATAATTTGATTGATCTTGAAGGTAATTTCCTGATTGATACGATCCTCCAACGCATTGTTACCGGTATTTTGAATCGCAGGAACCTTAATGTTGATGTAATTGTATTCGTCCTCTTCTTTATATTCCCTAAAAGTAAAAATCCGGGCCACCGTACCGATAACCGGCAGATCATATAGGTTTTTGGCAAACACTTCGCTGCTGTTGACCAGAATGACAAACAAAGCGCAACAGGCGGCGGCGATTTGGATAGCCGGGCGGTACCAGGTTCGCCGGGAACGCTTCCGGCAGGGTTGGGAGGCAAGCGCCTCTTCCACTCTGGCGGAGTACCCCTCCGGAATTTCAATCTCCTCATAGGATTTTTTGGCTTGTTTCCAGTTCATCCAGCTTCCTCCTCTCCAATGTAATCCCTTAATAGCTTCAAACTCTTATACAATCTGGATTTTACTGTGTTTAAATTACTTTTTGTGATTTTTGAGATTTCTTCCAATTTTCTGTCTTCGTAAAACCGGAGCATTACCACCGTTTTTAATTTGGGCGGCAGTCTTTGCACCGCCTGATAGAGATCCAAAGACCGGGGGATATCCCTATCCTCCGCGGTCAACTGGGTTTCCTCCCAATCCTCCCAAGAAAACCGTTTGTTTTTGCGTATATGGTTGATGCTTTCGTTCACTAGGATTCGATAAAACCAAGTTTTCATGTGCTCCGGCTTCCGCAGGGAATCCAGCTTACCCAGCGCTTTCATAATGGATTCCTGCACCACATCCATTGCAGCATCGCTGTTCTTTACATAACTGAAAGCGAGCCGGTAAAACCGGTCTTGATCTGATAGGATATATTCTTCAAACTCCTCGCGGAGGGTCCGCTTTACCGGCAATGTTCTCGCTCCCTTACGCTCCCAAGATTTCCTGCACCACCTGTTTCGCTGTGTCAGCGTTTTTTGCCACACAGAGTATAACGACGTCGTCTTTCTCCATCAGGCAGGCGTGTTCCAACTTCGGTATTTCAGCTGGAACATAGTTTTCAAAACTCGCCTTTTGTTCCTCTATTCTCTTTTCAAGCGCCTGCTTGCAGGTTTCCAGCTTTCCGTCCGCCGCCTTGATTACCGCTATCTCTTCCGATGTAGCGCCGGTACTGAGTACCGCGCCGATTTCCTCTACCTGCTCCGCCTGCAGACCGTAAAGGGTAAGGGCTGTTTCCGGGCTGATCTCAGTCATCTGGTCGTCAAACGGCACCTTGGTTTTCAGTTCATTGACTGCATTATTCACATCGACCGGCTCATTTTTCGGTTGGCTGGCGCACCCTGAGGCTATCGTCAGCAATATGAACAGAGCCGCCAAACAGATTATCCCTTTTTTCATAATCTTATCTCTCCTTTTTATTTGTTATGAAACACCGCTTCCTGGTACGGCCATGATTATAATGGGCAATTGCGCAGGTAGTCCCCCCATTTTTTATAATATTCGGCAGTAAGGTGAACGCCGTCCGAAGAAGCTTCGGCCGGCAGGCATCCTTCCGCATCGGCTACGGCCCGATCGGTTTCCAAGTAGGTTACCCTTTTGCGCTCCGACATTTCAAGCAGCAGCGCGTTGTATTCCTGAACCCTCCTGTTGTTAAACACCGCGTCTTTCTGCGATTTCGCTTTCGTTACCGGTAAGATGGCCTGTATATAAATTTTTGCCTGCGGATTGATCTCTCGGATACCGTCAATGATTTTTTCATACCTGCTGATAAAAATATCGCTGTATACATAGCCAAGCTCATTTACGCCCAGCATAATGAATACCTGCTCAAAAGGCTGCTGTTCGAGCGCCTGCATGACCGTCAGCTTACCGGCGGAGGTCGCTATGGCAGGCTTTGTAAAAATGCTGTCAACCGTCATCCCCTTTTGGGTAAAAAACGTTGCTTCCTCCAGCCCCCCGTAAAGCGATAACCCTTCCGTACGGCTGTCGCCCAAAAACACTGCGGCACTAAAATCATTTGGTTCTTTAAGATCCTTCCCTTGTTGCCGGGAGGAAAAAGCCGCCGGATCCAACGCATCTTCGGAGAGGGCGGGCGCCTCATCCGGTTTGGAAGAAAACTCTGCATTTCCTTGCTCTGAACAGGAAGACGGCGCTATTTGGCTGGGCGGTTCCAAAACGGGTTGCTCTTCCTGCCGGGTTTCCTGCGAAACAATGGAAGCCGAAGGCGGCTGCCCATTCGGATGGGGCATTGACCTGCTGCTGTATGCAGAAATCACCGCCGTTGCACCAATCAATAAAAAGAGGCACAACACAGCCATGCTCAACGTATAAAAAAAGTTCCCCCTGGGTGTCCTTCTTCTTCGTGATTTCCGGTACACTTTTCTCATCCATATTCCCTCTATTTCCGCATACGTTCGGCTCTATGAAACGGCTTAAAAACAGAGCCCCAACCGAAATCCTTCTTACATAGTATAGACAATCCCAAACGCAAAAAAGTTGACGGATGAATTAAATTTATAAAAAAACAGCGCCCGTGTGATTTCTTCACATCAGGCGCTGTATCGGATATGGAAATAGTACCGTTAGCCTTCTTTCAATAAACCGCGGTAAAGCTTGATGTACTCCCCTGCCGAACGACCCCAACTGTTGTCGCATTGCATGGCGCGTTCCACCAGCATCCTCCAGCCATCTCTCTGGCTATAGCCTTCCAACGCGCGGCGTACGGCGTTGAGCATATCCATCGCGTCATAATTGGCAAAGGTAAAGCCGTTGCCCTGGCCGTCCCCACTGTCATGGATGGAATCTTTCAGGCCGCCGGTCTCGCGTACCACCGGAATGGTGCCGTAGCGCAGCGCAATCATCTGGGAAAGTCCGCACGGCTCGCTCTTGGAGGGCATCAGGAAAATGTCCGCCCCGGCGTAAATTTTTCGAGATAATTCCGGAATAAATCCGACGCAGGCGCAAAAACGCCCCGGATAGCGTTCCTGCATGCTGCGGAAGAAGCTTTCATACTCCCAATCGCCGGAACCAAGAACGACAAATTGTACGTTTTGTTCATTC
>CAMMKL010000245.1 GCA_946497265.1 uncultured Clostridia bacterium
GATTTTTCCGAAAAAATCAACCTTTTTTCCCGGAAATGATGAAGTTTCCTCCACCCGGCAATACCGTTTACCTTACCATCGACGCCCGGCTGCAGCGGGTGCTCTCCAAAGCCCTGGAGGAAAACGTGACCGGCGCGCAGGCGGCGATTGGGCCCAGTGAAAACGTGACCGGCGCGGCCGTGGTGCTGAATGTGGACGATTTTTCCGTGCTCGCAGCCCAAAGTTACCCAAGCTACGACCTTACCAGATTTATGGAAGATGACGACTACAAAAACCAAATCAGCACAGACAAAAGTGCGCCAATGTACGATTACGCTTTTAACGGCGGCTATGTAATCGGCTCTACCATCAAGCCCGCCGTCGCCCTGGCCGCCCTACAGGAGGGCGCCATTACCCCCTCCACACACATCACCTGCAACCATGTTTATACCCGATTTGCCGACACCGGCTACGCCCCCAAATGTATGGGTACGCACGGCAGCATCGACGTAAAAACCGCGCTGCAAAAATCCTGCAACATTTTCTTTTACGAGACCGGTTACCTGACGGGCATCAGCATGTTAAACGAATACTGGCGCCGTCTGGGGCTAGGGGAAGACGTCGGGGTGGAAATCTCGGCAAGCGAAGGCAAAATTGCTGGCCCCGACAACCGCGAGGGCGGCGAATCCAACTGGCGCTACGGCGATACCGTCGCCGCCTCCATCGGCCAGTCCGACAATGAGATTACCATCCTGCAAATGGCCACCTACTGCGCCACCATTGCAAACAACGGCGTCCGCCTGCGCACCCACCTGGTGGATAAAATTACCAACTACGACCGCGACACCGTCATTGAAGAAACCCAACCCGAGGTGGTCGCCGAACTGGGCGTGAGCGAAGAAAACCTGAAGACCGTCCAGGAAGGCATGCGGATGGTCACCACTGCGGGTGGTACCGGCCGCGTTTTTGCCGATTACGGCGTTGCAATTGCGGGCAAAACCGGCACGGCGCAGACCGGTGGGGACAAGCCCGACCATGAACTCTTCATCGGTTACGCCCCCTATGACGACCCGGAAATTGCCATCGCTTTGATCGTCTCGTACAGCAACGAAAGCAAATGGTCGCTGGATGTGGCCCGGCAGATTTTCGACGCCTATTTTTACGGAATCGGCATGGAGGAAATCCCCGAAACCAACGCGGACGGCACCACAAGCAGCCAAACCTCCGCCGAGTAAAGATGGCCGCCATTCACTTCTTTGTGCAAAAATCACAAAGAAGTGAAAAAAATTTCAATAGTATATCCTGTTAAAAACATTTTGACTATACTCGTTTCTTGTGGTAGTATGGTAGATGAGAGGGAATATCCAATGGGTAGAGTGACTGTAATCACATCTGGAAAAGGGGGAGTTGGGAAACCCACCGTTACCTGCGGGTTGGGCGCGGCGCTTGTCAGACGCGGCCGCCGTGTCTTGCTTGTCGATACCGACGCAGGGCTTAGAAGCCTTGACTATATGCTGGGTATTTCGCAGGAATTGGTGTTTGACCTGGCCGATGTGGTAAACGGAAGCTGCGAGCCCGCGCAGGCGATTTATCCTTGTCAGGGGAGCAAGGGTCTGTTTGTTTTGCCTGCGCCTCAGAACACAGAAGATACTGTAAGCCCGCAAATTATGAAACAATTGATAGCAGCGCTTTCGCGTTATTACGATCACGTCCTGATCGACTGCCCTGCGGGGCTCGGCCGCGGCTTTCTGTCTGCCATTGCCCCGGCGCAGCGCGCGCTGGTGGTTTCGACTCCCGACCCGCTTTGCCTGCGCGATGCGGACAAGGTACGTAGACTGCTGCAAAAAAATGGCGTTGGGGAATTGCGGCTTGTGATCAACCGGTTCGAACCCAAACGCTTTTTTCGCTCCGGGACCTATGCAGATCTCGACGCGGTGATCGACGCTGCGGGCATCCAACTGATTGCAGTTATCCCGCAAGACGCCGCCACCGCTGTCAGCGCAGCTAAGGGAACCCCTGTTGCCGGCAAATCGCCGGCCGCCCAGGCCTTTAACCGGCTGGCTGCCCGGCTTGAGGGGGAAAACGCCCCGTTAGTTTTATAACAACTTTATACGCCTATACACCAGAACAACAAACCAAATTATTTTTTAACAGGAGGGGCTATTATGAATATCGCTCTTATCGCACATGACGCGAAGAAGGAATTGATGGTTCAGTTTTGCATCGCATACTGCGGCATCCTGAGCCGCCATACCTTGTGTGCAACCGGCACGACCGGAAAGATGGTTTCGGAAGCCACCGGCCTGGAGATTCAGAAATTCCTGAGCGGCTCCCAAGGCGGCGATCAACAAATTGCGGCCAGGATTGCCTGCAACGAAGTAGACCTGTTGCTCTTCTTCCGCGATCCACTCAACCCCAAGCCGCATGAACCAAACGATATGAATCTTCTTCGTCTGTGCGATATGCATAACATCCCTGTCGCCACGAATATGGCGACGGGCGAGGTTCTGATCCACGGCCTGGAGAGAGGGGACCTCGACTGGAGAAACATTTTAAATCCAAAAATGTAATGATCGTAACAATAAAGCGTTGACCGGGAGGAGTAAGCTGCCGCCGCGCCCAGGGAGGGACAGGCCTTTGACTGGAAGCCTGCCCGCGTAAGGGGCCGCCGAAGACACCCGTGAGCGGGGCCTGCGCATTTTTGCCAAGGGCCCCCGTTTCCCCCGCGTTAAGGGGCATTGAGAGAAGGGGGTTCCACCGGTCTGGAATACCCTTAAAAAGGGTGGCACCGCGAGGATATCATTCCCTCGTCCCTTTGCAGGGGACGGGGGATTTTTTCTGTTCTCGCGTTTTGATAAACCGTTCCGTTATGGTTCGGCCTTGGCCCTTCCTGAAATGGAACGAATGAGTCTTTCATTATTGGAGGTAATAAAATGGCACTGATTACAAAAGCGCCGCGCGGCACGCAAGACGTCCTGCCCAAAGAAAGCTATAAATGGCATGTTATCGAAGATGTGATGCGCCGGATCAGCCACGCCTACGGCTTTCGCGAGATCCGTACCCCTGTCTTTGAGCATACCGAGTTGTTCCAGCGCTCCGTAGGGGAAACGACCGATGTGGTGCAGAAAGAGATGTATACTTTTGAAGACAAGGGCGGACGCTCCATCACCCTGCGCCCCGAAGGCACCGCCGGGGCGGTGCGCGCCATGCTGGAGCATGGGCTTTACAACGAAGGCCTGCCCATTAAAAGCTATTATTTTACTTCCTGCTACCGGTACGAAAAGCCGCAGGCAGGCAGGCTGCGCGAATTCCATCAGTTCGGTGTGGAGACGTTCGGCGCGCCCGGCCCCGCCGCCGACGCTGAAATCATCAGCCTGGCCAAAAGCATTTTCGACTGCCTGGGCGTGCAAAACCTTTCCCTGGAAATAAACTCCATCGGCTGCCCTGACTGCCGCGCCAAATACCACTCGGCGCTGAAGTCTTACTTCGAGCGGTACAGGGATCAGCTTTGCGGAACCTGCCTTTCCCGCCTGGAGCGCAACCCCATGCGCATCCT
>CAMMKL010000246.1 GCA_946497265.1 uncultured Clostridia bacterium
TAAAGCTTTCTGTGCAAGCATGCGTTTTATAATATCCTTTTTCGTATTTTTTCTTTTTGTTCTCTCGATTCATGGTTTTACTCCTACCTATCAATGTTGTGATTGTTTTAAAACTTAGATAAATACGGACAAAAAAACGGATAACCCTTCCCATGGGTTATCCGTAGACCTATTTTGCAGTCATGGCAGAATTAAGTTCCGATGGCACGAAAGAAGCCTGCGCATATCTAAGCGCAGTAAAGTCTATCCGGAGCATACTTAATCAACTATCCACAAAATAAGCACAACAAAATACCCATCCGATTAAGATGAGATATACCTTTATTGCCCTAATTAGCGAATAGCCGACATCAAGCCGCCTCCTTTGTATTATTGAGTTAAGTATAACATAAAGCGGTCCGCTATGCAAGTGTTTATAGCGGGAAACCATATGCGTTTTGCTTGGATTGGGAAACTTATCAGAAAAATCAAGCTTACTAATAAAAGTTTTAAAACAGTTTCATCGTAATTTGGTCAAATAAATTGCATGTTTATCGTAATCTGTTATAATAAGACTGTTGTCGGAAAGGTGTTCCACTTCCGGCGGAAGAGCACCCTGCTGCCCTTTTTCTACAAAGCGAAAAGGAAGGGGGGAAAATAAGAGTTTTTGACTTTTGACTGGATAGAATAACCAAGTCGGGTTCGATTTGATAGCGATACTACAACGGCTACCAAAGCCGTATAGATTGAGAGGGCGGAGCGATGACAATAAAGGAGAGCTGGAGAAGAATGCCCCAATCCAAAAAAGTTTTATTGATCGTAAATCCGATCGCAGGAAAGCGCAAGATGAGATCCAACATCATGGATGTTCTTGACGCCTTTTCCAAACATCAATATTTAACCGCTACCTTGACGACGACAGCGCGGGGAGACGCAGCGGAATACGTAGAGAGGTATGCAGCTTTTTTTGATCTCATAGTATGTGGAGGCGGGGACGGTACGCTGAATGAAATCATCAGCGGCTTGATAAAATCCAGGCAGAGGACTCCCATAGCTTATATTCCGGTTGGCACCACAAATGATATGGCGCGCACCCTTTCCCTGCCCCGGAGCGTTAAAAAATCCACTCAGGTGGTTTTGCAGGGCGAGCCGGTTGCGCATGATGTGGGCACTTTTAATGAGACGCAGTATTTTTCCTATACCGCGTCGTTTGGAGCGTTTACAAAGGTATCTTACGCTACGCCGCAATGGCTCAAGCGTCACTTTGGCCACTTTGCCTATGTTCTAGACACCTTCGCCAGTATGGGAGACCTGCATCCATACCATGCGAAGGTAACGTGCGAGGGCTTTACAACAGAGGATGATTTTATTTTTGGAAGCATCACAAACGCCACGTCTGTGGGTGGCGTACTGCATTTCAATCGGAAAGATGTTTGCCTGAACGATGGGAAATTTGAGGTGCTATTGGTGCGTAACCCCCGAAATCCGTTGGAATTGAGAAATATTCTTCATGGTTTGATGCATAAGAAATACGACGCGCGCTATGTTTTCTTTTTACATGCGTCTCAAATCCATTTGGAATTCGATAAGATGACGGCCTGGACGGTTGACGGCGAATTTGCAGGCGATACACAGACCGTAGATATCAGCAATCAACAGGGAGCCGTCCAGATCATACGGCTTTCGGAAAAAAAATCTCAAGAACCGTATGATTCGACATAAATGGATATACAATTGCCGAATTTTTGAATGCCCAACCCTTATCTGCAAGACTATCAAGATAATATGGGAGTTGCAGCTTCCCCCGATAAAAGAGTATAATAAAGAAAATATCGATTCGAAAAGAGGATTGGTTATGAAAAATTGTAAAATGGCTATATTGGGCGCCGGGTCCATTGCCAAAACCATGGCGCGTACGGTTGAAAAAATGAGTGGCGTCCGTATGTATGCGGTAGCTTCCCGCAGTATAGAGCGGGCGCAAGCGTTTGCCAAAGAATTCGGCATAGAAAAAGCCTATGGCAGTTATGAAGATTTGGTAAAAGACCCGGACGTGGAACTTGTATATATCGCCACGCCGCATTCCCATCATTACGAACAAGCGAAGCTATGCTTGCAATACGGCAAACACGTGCTCTGCGAGAAGGCGTTTACCGCCAATGCAAAGCAGGCGGAGGAAATCCTTCAATTGGCAGAAGAAAAACGATTGCTTTTGACAGAGGCGATCTGGACGCGCTTTTTGCCAATGTCCGCCAAGATCAATGAAATCATCGAAAGTGGTACAATCGGCAGGCCGACTTTGTTAACGGCAAACCTTGGATATGCGATTGATCAGGTGCCGCGCATGAAGGATCCCGCTCTGGCAGGGGGAGCGCTGCTGGATTTGGGAGTTTATCCCATCAATTTTGCGTCCATGATCTTTGGGGATCAGGTTGAGAAAGTGGTATCTACCGCCCAACTGACCGAAAGAGGGGTAGACGCCCAAAACAGCATCACGCTGTGCTATCCTCAGGGGCGTATGGCTGTTTTGCACAGTACCATGCTTTCGCTCAGCGACCGGCAGGGCGTTGTAAATGGAACAGATGGCTATTTGATAGCCGATAACATCAATAATTGTGAGCGTATCCGTGTTTATAACCAGGATCGGGAAGAGGTTGCCTCGTATGACCGCCCTGCACAGATAACAGGATACGAATATGAGGTAGAGGCTGCGGTACGGGCTATTCAAAACGGAGAGATCGAGTGCCCGCAGATGCCGCACAAGGAGACTTTGCGTATCATGCGCCTAATGGACAGCCTCCGCCAGGAATGGGGCGTAACATTTCCGTTTGAATAAACCTAGGAAGACCACCCCGACACGGTGACACAGGGGCTGTCCATGTAACAAGTGTGGATGCGTGTCTCGTTGTGGCGGTGTGTGATGATTGGGTGTTGATCTGAACAGGACAAAACAGGTGAGATTGATCTGAACGCCATGGATAAATGGGAATGTTCCGTGTCGAAAACCATGCTTTCCAATTAAGGCTTGATACGTTCTAATACCTAGAGACTTATGCCTTAAGTCTTAAATACCATTTGTAATATAGAAGAGGGCTTACCCGTCTGCGATAAACAGAAGGGCAAGCCCTTTTTATGTGGAATATAATACCCTAAGTACCCAATAGATGCAAAAGGCGAAAACACGCTTTACAGAAGAGATTCATAAAGCTTGGCGATTTCCTCTACCGACGTTTCGCGCGGATTGCCCGGACGGCAGGCGTCGTCATAAGCGGATTGGGCAAGGAATGGAATATCCTCACGTTTGACGATTTCCTTCAGATCAGCGGGGATTCCTACATCGGCGGAAAGCTTCTTCACCGCGTCCACCGCCGCTTTGCGGTATTCTTCAACGCTCATGGTTTCGGTGCCTTCTACGCCCATTGCGGCGGCGATGTATTTATATTTGTCTCCTGTGGCCGGTGCATTGTATTCCATGACGGTAGGCAGAATAATGGCGTTGGCTACGCCGTGAGGGGTGTCATATTCAGCGC
>CAMMKL010000247.1 GCA_946497265.1 uncultured Clostridia bacterium
GGGAAAAAGGCGTAGACTTAAAGGCGCATCCCAATCTGGATATCCGGGAATACATCAGGAATATGCCTACCTGCTTGGCGGCGGCCGACCTGGTGATCTGCCGCGCCGGGGCCATTACGCTGAGCGAGCTTCAGGCGCAGGGGAAAGCCTCTATCCTGATCCCTTCGCCCAATGTGGCGGAAAACCACCAGTATCACAACGCCATGGCCATGGTCAACCGCCGCGCCGCTGCCATTTTGGAAGAGAAAGAGCTAAGCGGTGAGTCTTTGATTGAGAAAGTGAAGGAGATCGTCTCCAATCCGGATCTGCTGGCGGAATACCAGCAGAACGCCGGCGATATGGCGATTACCGACGCCAACGAACGCATTTATTCCATTATATGTGAAATAACCGCCAATCAATAGTAACGCATTCACCGCCCGTTGCCTTGCCGCATAGTATGGCGAACAGGAGTATTCCTTTGCATGCAAGGAAACGGAAAGGGTGTTTGCTGTGTCAAAATTGGTGATTGAGGGTGGCCGTAAATTGCAGGGGGAACTGTTTGTCCACGGTGCAAAAAACAGCGCTCTGCCTTTGCTTGCGGCGACTTTACTCTGTAATGGGGAAAGCGAGCTACATAATTGCCCAGGGCTGTCCGATGTGGAGGCTTCCGTTCGGATTTTGCGACACCTGGGTTGCAGGGTAAACCGGCAGGAGGACGTTTTATGTGTGGATGCCTCTTCGGTTGACCGGTGCGACATTCCAGACCAGCTTATGCGGGAGATGCGTTCCTCCATTGTATTTTTAGGGGCGATTGCGGCCCGCATAGGGCATGCCAAAATCTCGTTTCCCGGCGGCTGTGAGCTGGGCCCGCGCCCCATCGACCTTCACCTGAAAGCCTTACGCCAAATGGGGCTGCATATTCATGAACACCACGGGTATTTAGACTGCAAGGCGGATGGCAAGCTCAAAGGCGCACCGGTCGCCCTCTCATTCCCAAGCGTAGGCGCCACAGAAAATATCCTTCTGGCCGCCGTTCTCGCGGAAGGGACGACCACCATTACCAATGCCGCCCGGGAACCTGAGATCAGCGACCTTGTCGATTTTCTGAATAAATGTGGTGCCAGGATTGTAGAAACAGGGGAAGGAACCATCGTAATATCCGGAGTAGAAAGCCTACATGGTGCGGTACACACCGTTATCCCCGACCGGATTGCCGCCACCACTTATATGACGGCCGCCTCCGTTACGGGGGGAAACCTTCTGCTGCACAGCGTGGAACCTGCGCATTTAGGGCAGGTGGTACCTATGTTTGAGGAAGCAGGCTGTATGGTACGTTGCCGGGAAAACGAGCTTTTGATTCAAGCGCCGCAACGGTTGCGTCCAATCAAGATTGTACGTACGATGCCGTACCCGGGATTTCCAACCGATGCGCAGGCTCCGGTAATGGCGATGACGACGCTGGCGTCTGGAACCAGCGTGTTTGTGGAGAACATTTTTGAAAGCCGCTATAAGCATGTGGGCGAATTGCTCCGCTTGGGCGCTAATATTAAGGTGGAGGGCCGGGTAGCCGTTGTGGAAGGGGTGGATCACCTCTCTGGAGCCGAGGTAGAGGCGCCGGACCTTCGGGGCGCGGCTGCCTTGGTTACTGCAGGCTTGGCCGCGGAAGGGATCACACAGGTCAACGGCCTGCACCATCTGGATCGTGGATATGAGCGACTGGAAAAAAGCTTGACCGCGGTGGGAGCCGCTATAAAAAGGATTTGAGAAAGCATGCATGATCACAGACAGCAAAAAAGAGGGTCGCCCCCTCTTACAAGAAAGAATATCCCGCCGCCCCGCCGTCCGGCAGGGGAAAGGAGATCTCCTGTCCAGAGAGAGGCCCCGCCAGATCCTGTAAATAACAGAAGGCCGCCACCGGCAACAGGGCTGAAAGAGCAAGCGCGAAAGGGCGCCCGCCGGAAAAGCCGCCGGCGCAGGTCCCCCAAAAACCTATCCCCACGCCGGCGCAAATGGAAGATGTGGCTGCTGTACACGTTGATGGTTATCGCCGTGCTGGGGGTTGGGATAGCACTTTCCCTTACGGTTCTTTTTAAGATTGAAACGATAGAGGTGGCAGGGGATACCCGTTACACCGCTGAACAGATCATAGGCTACAGCGGCATAGAAAAGGGCCAAAACCTCTTCCTTTGCGATTCCAAAACCGGAAAAGAGAATATCATGCAGAACCTGCCATACATAGAAGACGTTCAAGTACGGCGCAGTATCCCAAGTAAAATTGTAATCGAAGTAACGGAAGGGTCCCCTGCCGGTACTGTGGAATTCAGTGGAAGGTTCATCGTAATCAGCCGGTTAGGAAAGGTGTTGGAAGAAACCGACGCCCCAGTGCAGGGGCTTCCTTTGATCCGAGGACTGGAGCTTACTTCTGCGGAGCCGTCCCAGCAGGCGGTTTACAAGGATGAGGACACCAGGAAGATTCTGGAGGACATTACAAACGCCATTGGGGAGGCGGGGCTTGATAAAATCAGTGAGATTGATCTGACCAAACGCACCAGCCCAAGGCTATTGTATGATGGCCGTATTCGGATTATGTTGGGCCAGCCGTTGGATTTAAATCTAAAGTTAAGATTTGCCATGCAGATCCTTACGAAGCTGGAACCGGACGCCCGAGGGATTTTGGATGTTTCCGTTGCCAAAGATACCAATCGCGGCTATTTTCGGCCGGATGACAGCGTGGGCTCCGTCTCTGAACCGGCTACCGAGCAGGAACCGGATGTTTCCTCCGTACCGGAACCTGAGGTTTCTTCAGCACCGGAATCAACGATAGAATCAGAAAACACCAATAGCCCTGAACCGGTTACAGACGAGGGGGATGCGTAAGCGAATTAAGCTTTTTTCCTCTGAAGAAACGCTACTAACCGGGAACTTAATTGGCAAAAAATAACAAATTTGTAAATCTGCTCTTTTATTGAGAATATAGCATTGAATTTTACGGAAAAAAGTGTTACATTAATATATGACGTTTTTGAGATTACGTTAATCGGGCGGGGCGCGGCCTTGCTGTCGTGAATCGATAAAGAAGTGAAAATTAGGAGGAACCAACATGCCTTTTGAACTGGATAACGACTTTGAGAATATAGTACAGATTAAAGTAATTGGTGTTGGCGGCGGCGGCGGCAACGCTGTGAACCGCATGGTCACTTCCGGTGTGAGATGTGTGGAGTTTGTTTCGATTAATACCGATAAGCAGGCGCTGACCCGTTCCCAGGCAACCCAGAAAATTCAAATCGGTGAAAAGATTACCCACGGGAAAGGCGCGGGTTCGAAACCGGAAATCGGACAGAAGGCCGCCGATGAAAGCCGCGATGCCATCGCCGCGGTGCTTAAAAATACCGATATGGTCTTTATTACCGCCGGCATGGGCGGCGGTACCGGTACCGGAGCCCCTCCCGTGGTAGCGGAAATCGCCCGTGATTTGGGGATTT
>CAMMKL010000248.1 GCA_946497265.1 uncultured Clostridia bacterium
TGATATGTACGCCGTAGGCCGCGCCGTACTTTGTGCCTTCTTCGATCAGGGTATTGAATTCCTCCGCTCCGCCGATGCGTTTACCGACATAGCCGTAATCGCTGTGGTTGGAGTCGTGGCCTTCGCCGCCGTAGCCCTTCATCAGGATCTTTTGGCCCAAGCCGTCGGTGTTCAGGTACACCTTTTTGGTGTTGTCCAGCGCAGACAGGAAGGGATTGGCAGACAGGGAGGCGAAATTATGGGTAATGCGCACGCTGACCTGGTCGGCGACCTCTTCCCAGCCCTGCGGGTTTTCCATGATTTCACGGATGGCGATCGCGCCGTCCTGCCAGTTGATCTCGCCGTTGGCGTTCGCGTCCCCGGTGATGATCACCTTGGTGTTGGGCATGACGGTGTTCTGGGTGTCCATCTCAGGATCCTGGATGACCCAGCGGGCCGATCCCAGGCCCATCGCCGCATAGCTTTCTTCCCCTTCCGTTACGGTATAGGAATTAGCCGTAATACGGCGGTAACTATTGTTTTCCGAATTGCTGTAAATGGCTGCGCTCATCTCGTCGTTGGAAACGAATGCATACAGCCAGTTGGTGGTGCTTTCGGTCGCCACATAATTCTCATCAATGACGGTATTGGTATCTCCTATGACATCAACGTTTTCATTCATACGGGCGCCTTCAAATTCCGCCACGGCCCCGTTCTTGTTGTTAACGGAAACCAGGCTCCACTCTGGAATTTCCAGATAATTGATGTTCTGGGCGCCGTTGTTTTGCACCTCAGTGATGTCAAAATTCAGGATGTTGCCTTCTACCTGGAACCTTGCCTTCACTATCGAATCGATGTCGTCCGACTGAACATGCAGCGTATACTCCGCTTCGCTGTCGCTCACCTTTGTAAATTCTACGTTAGTAGAATCGACGGCAACTCGCTGTCCATTGTTGATAAGCAGGGCATTGATCGGCTGGATGCGGCCGTCTACCACGCGGCCGTCCGCCATTTCGTAGCTCTTCACACGGGGGAAGTACTCGTCGATCGACACTGTCATTTGGTCGGAAGAAATGGTGTTGATCTTTTCCTCAGTGGGTTTCCCCTGTTCAGACCCTACAATTTCCGAAATCTTCAGGTTGTCAATCAGCATCCCTGTATTATATCCCCACAGCCGGACGCCAAAATACCCGGCTCCGGGAATATCGTTCTTGGTCACAACCCCCATGCTTTCCCCATTGATGAAAAGCTCGGTGGTATACCCCTCGACCACGATTTTGATGTGCATCTCTTCATTCAAAACCGGTTCATAATGCTTTTCGAACGGTATGTTGCTGGAACCGTTGGCCACCCGCCATTCGTCGGTAATGTCGATCCCTACAAAAGCGTACTCGCCTGCTACGGTGCTGTTCATGTGAAAGCCGAAGCCCATTTTTTCCGCAGCTTCCCCATCCAGCGTGGCGTCGAATTCGATCACCGTGTCGGACAGCCTGGGGGAATCCAAATCATAGACTACCCCTGCGCCGGGGTTTATCCTCAGTTTTCCGTCCTCATACGAGACTTGGCTGTTGTCGCTCCAGTTCAATGCAACGGAAGGGTCGTCAAAATCCTTTTCGTAAACCAGAGTAATCTCCGGTTCCGTCTGCGCGGCTTGCGCCTGGTTTGAGCCAATAGCAGCCGGCGCCTGTCCCAGCAGCAGCGAAGCCGCTAATGCAAAAGACAGTATTTTTTTTCTCAGCATTCCTTTCATCCTTTCTCCTAGATACCACTTAGCTTATGAATATCACGTTATGTTTTTTCTTTCAACACCTCCAAAGCTTCTATATTTCCATAGTATTTATGTCAATCCCTTTCGGGAAAAACAATCATTAATGATGTAAGAGCATTTTATTATTGATTCGATGCTCCCGATTTTTGGGGTTATATGGGCATATAATCTTAAAAACAATCCGCAAGAGTCCTTTTTAGGCCAATTTATGTAAGCGCTTACAAAATTAGGATAAACAAAAGGCGTTCCTTACAAACGCCTTATAGAATCCCTGGGTATAAAAACGCTTTCGTATTCAATTGATTTTGCTTCGATTACCTCGCCCCGGATATGCCGGATCAACAGCTCCGCAGCGCTGCCTCCCATAGCCCTGGCCGGTACGTAGCAGGCAGAAATCTTAGGGTGAAGAAGCTGACCCGCTCCGCGCTGGTGTTCGACCGAGAGGATTGAAACACGCTCCGGTACTGGGATCTGGAGCTCCGCACATACACTCAGAAGTACCTGTGTGTCCTCTGCACCCTCCGGAATGACGGCCGTACAGCCTACACCGGAGATGTATTCCTCCACCACCCGTGTTAAGGGCTCCCGTAGTTCTTCTCCGGCATCCAGAAGGATGGGATACAGGGTAACTTCGGGCATCCGTTCTTTGACCTGAGCCGTAATCTCCGGCAGATAATTGCTGTGGCTCCCGTGGATCAGCATCAATATTTTCCGGTGCCCGTACTGTCTTAATGTATCGACCATCTTTACATGATACTGTTCAAACTGGGCATATATGTTAAACCCTTTCTCGTGGATACGCTTTCCGATGTAGACCACAGGGAATTGTTCCTCCACGATTTGCTGGAGCACCTCTTTCCGGGCCGGCTGGCCGCTCAGCCCGCTTAGAATCAGTCCGTCCAGACGCTTTTGCTTAATATACTCCAGATACCGGGGAATTTGCTGCTTACGCAGAGAAAAGCCCCTGTTTTCCCCTAAAAGGACCATGCTGTAGTTTTGATAAGACAGGGTTTCTTCAATCCCTTTTAAAAGCTCCAGGTTATAGGCAGAATCAAACAACGACCCCCGCCCCTCAGGAAAGTAAATACCGATCATTTTGGATTCCTGCTTCATCAGACCCCGCGCAAACTGATTCGGTTCATACTGGTAAAACTCCATCGCCTCTTGCACGGCCTGAGCCTTCTTTTCACTTACTGTGGCGCTGCCATTCAGGAACCGGGATACCGTTGCGATAGACACTCCCGCACGCTTGGCCACATCATAAATAGATGCTGAGATAATTCCCTCACCTCCTATTTGTAAGCGCTTTCAAATCTAAATATAGAATAGCAATTTATAACCTTTTTTTCAATACACATTTTTTCTAATTGTTTACTAGCTTTTTTATATTTTTTAACTAAAAGTTATTTTGTAAGTGGAAAAATCAGTTTTTAGCTGTTGTATAATCCCAATCCGAACAAAAAACGTGGGCAGCAGCTATCACATGTAAACTCCTATGCCCTGATGAAAAAGGCAAACTGCCTCGTTATCCCGAGTAAAGAAAGCGCCTTCTAGCCAAGTTGCCCATTTCAAGAGTTGATCACAAATTGTCCTTGTAGGGCTTTACCGTTTATCATTTCGTGGTATGGTGAATCGGGCTTAAGGCTTTCTTGAGCCCGATCCGATTGGCGCCGAAAAGGCAAGAGAAAACCCCC
>CAMMKL010000249.1 GCA_946497265.1 uncultured Clostridia bacterium
TTTATCGGCAAAATTGATTGAATGACACCAATATCTTTAACTATGTGATACCGGGATCGGTTTTCCGGATGTATCTCTCATAGAGCCATTGTCTGCATCTTTGGGGATTACCATAGCGGAATTATTCAAGGGTGAAAGAATGGAAAATAGCATAGATCATGAATACGAAATTTTGTTAACAGATGTTGTGAAAATATCAATCCAAGAAATAAGCAAGAGAAAAAAGATAATGAATTGGATGATTGCAATGACTGTTGCCGTCCTGTATCTCATCATTAGTATCCTGTCACAAAAATGGGAAATAACTTGGGTAATTTGGATTATATATTGCTTATATAGAATTTTAACTGAATACATTATGTAAATACATAGATAAGTACCTACTCATAAGCGACAGTTCAGTCCTACATTCCCTTTCATGGATGTTTAGAGGATGTACTTATGTTATACATTTTAGTTTCCTAGACTCATTTTATCACCACTAAAAATACGAATTCCATTGCAAGGCAAAGAAAAATATAGTAAACTATAATTAAAATAAAGGCACGATATAATTTTAAGAGCAAGGCAGGTGCTACAATGGATTTTGAAGAATTGACTAAAATTGCAAAGGATACCCTTAATCCCAGAGAATTGGAGGAGGGGTCCTGTGCGGGTTCCGTTGCGGCGGCATTGGTAACCGACAGGGGGAATGTCTATTTGGGAGTATGCATCGATACGCCCTGTTCCATGGGGTTCTGCGCAGAGCACGCGGCGATTGCGGCGATGGTGACGGCCGGGGAAAGTCGGATTGATAAAATTGTGGCTGTATGCGACGGTGCCGGAATAGTTGCTCCTTGCGGGAGGTGCCGGGAATTTATGTATCAGATCCATCACGGAAATCTGGAAACGCAAATTCAGCTAAACAATAAAGTTGCGACGCTCCGGGAATTGCTGCCGCATATATGGACAGAATAAACCGTCAAAATGGGAAACAAAAAGAAAACGATCCCAAAAATAAGGGGGAGACACATGAGAAAAGCTTTATTGATTGGCGGAACCGGGACCATCAGCATCGCGGTGACACGCTTGTTGGCTGAAAACAAAGATTGGGAGCTTACGGTGCTCAACCGCGGGATTCATGGTCCCGCGTTGCCGGAGGGGGTCCGGCTGTTGCAAGCAGATATCCGGGAGGAAGAGGCCGTCCGAGAAAAGATAAAGGGCCTGCGCTTTGATGCGGTTGCAGATTTTATCGCCTATAAGCCGGAGGATGTCCGGCGCGACCTGCGCCTCTTTGCCGAAAGGACGGATCAATATATATTTATCAGCTCTGCCTCAGCGTATCAAAAACCCCCGGCCGATTACTTAATTGCTGAAAGCACCCCTCTTATTAATCCCTATTGGAAGTATTCCCAGAATAAAATAGCCTGTGAGGAGCTATTGCGGGCGGAATACCGCGCAAATGGATTTCCGGTTACGATTGTGCGCCCGAGCCATACCTATGGAGACAAAGCAATCCCTGTGGCGCTACATGGCGCCCGAGGGAGTTGGCAGGTGATTGAGCGTATGCGGCAGGGCAAACCGGTGCTCGTTCCAGGTGATGGAAACAGCCTGTGGACGCTGACGCACAATACCGATTTTGCCGAAGGGTTTGCCGGGTTACTGGGAAATCCGCATGCCATTGGTCAGGCGGTACATATTACCTCAGATGAATCGCAGACCTGGAACCGGATTTACCGCACCATCGCCCAGGCGCTTGGCGTACAGGTACGCCTGCTGCACGTATCTACGGATTTTCTGGTGGCCTGCAACCCGGAACTGGAGGGCGGCCTTATGGGGGACAAGAGCAACACGGTGGTTTTTGACAACAGCAAACTAAAACGCCTGGTGCCCGGATATTGCGCCAAAGTCCGTTTTGACGAAGGGGTCCGCAGGACGTTGGACTATATTCTGGCGCATCCGGAATGGCAGCAGGCAGACCCGGAATTTGATAAGTGGTGTGACGATATTGTCGCCGCCAACGCAGCGGGGCTGGCGGCGTTTTGGCAAGGCCGGATGGGCATTTTTGAACAGAGGTAACGAAGTTGGCTTATGTAAAGTTATTCTTCCCTTTTGGGGAGAAAATTTTCAGATAGCAGCGTATCTATTGAATAATCTCTGTAATCCGTTTACAAAACGGCACACATGAAAACCGTTGAAAAAAGAATCTTTCATTATTTTCAATCAATTTTTTAAGCGTATATATCGGCAATCGATATTGGTATCCTTTTTGCAAGTTCAAATGAAATCCCTCAGAAGTTATCCAAGGGATCATAGATACTGTAAAATGATTTTCGGGGAGATAGGGTTTTGCGTCTATTTTTTTGGTGGAACCAAACACTGTTCGCTATCGATTTCATAAATCTTGCAAAAAGCAACATAATTTTCCGCAAGACTCTGTCCATATATTTAGAAAAGGTCTCCGTATTTTAAGAAAAACCGTATAACAGGGCAGCATGGTGTCATAGAACCCTAATTGCCCGCACTGATTCCATGATGTTCTAAATTCTTTGTATTGATTCACTGCTTTTGAAATGTAGTACAGCATAATAGGGTATCATTTCATTTTCGCTTTTTGATTATTGTAATATCCAATGTTACCGTCATGCTGTAGGTACACGTTCACTCAGAAAATATAGTCAAAATACTCCTTTCTTTTCCCACTTTCTGGATGGATTATGTTAAATACCATGCTTTTTCTGTCGATCTAAGTTTCGTTCAAAGGACAAATATTCAACACGGCAAGTCTTATTTCTCGTCGAACGGCTTTAGGTGTACATCCATTTGCTGATAAGGGATGCAGATGCCTTCCTGATCAAACGCCAGCTTGACCTTTTCCTGCATTTCATAATACAGAGGCCAATAATCCTCGCTTTTGCACCAGATTTGAATGACCATGGAAATGCCGCTGTCTTTGTGTTCACCGACAGCGACCAAAGGCTTCGGTTCCTGCATTACCTTGCTGTTTTCCTCCACCATTTTAGAAAGCAGCGCTTTTACCTGCGCAAGATCGTCTTCATAGCTGATGCAATATTTTAAATCGAGCCTGCGCTTATCCTGAGCGGTATAGTTTACGATATTGTTGGCTGTTAGGCGGGAGTTAGGGATCACGATTTCTTTGTTGTCTATCGTGCTTAGGGTACTGAACATCAAATCAATGCGGGTAACGGTTCCCTCTAGGTCTTCAAATTCCAGGTAGTCCCCTACGTGAAAGGGATGGGTAATGATAATCAGTACGCCGCTCGCCACGTTTGCAAGGCTGTCTTTCAGGGCGAGGGCAACCGCCACGCCGGCGGTTCCGAGTGCGGTAATGATGGAGGCGGTGTCCAGGCCCCACTGGGACGCGGTCGCCTCCCTCACCATGGTCCCCAGG
>CAMMKL010000250.1 GCA_946497265.1 uncultured Clostridia bacterium
CAAAGTAGGGCTCTATCGTTCAAGCAGACTGAAATAAAATATGCTTGTTTTACACTGGATTACAAAAGAAAAAGTAGAGCATGAACTTAAAATAGATAGACCTTGAAGGGTATAGGTGCATGATGCTTTCTTGTGGGACTATTTCTTAACGTACATGTGCGTGTCGTTTTTAAACCGGTCAAGAAAGTGGTTGACATTATCCCATGTGATAAATTAGTCAGATGCACTCAGAAAGTATCGCCGTACCTCTTCACCGGTGCGTCGATGGATCGTACGAATACGAATGAAATTTGAACCAGGCGGAATATCAAAGATAATCCATCTTGGGGAAGGGGTTGACTTGCCGTTTGGACTGTCTTGAACTTGGAACGAAACAGTAGCATAATTGACGTTTTCCAAAGTTTTCCTTCCGACTTCCTGATCAACCGGATATAGCGCCCTTTCATAAAAGGCGTCTATAAAGTTTTTCATATCAGGGCTGACCGGCTCAAAAGCTTTCTCAAATACCATTTCTGGATTTTCCCAAATCATGCCTTGATTGGGGAGATATCTTTTTACGTTGATTTTCAAAAAGTGTGTCATATACATGCCGAACAGGTCTGCCGCAGAGTGCGGACGATCGGCAATTGCGAGAAAGCAGGTTGCAATGCTGCAAACAGCAGCGAGGAAAAACAAAATGATTTTTCGCAGTTTTGATTTAAAATTCACTTTATTAGAGAACATATAGCTTACCACCCCAAATAATAGGCAAACGCACCATCGTTGACAAGAAAATTTCCGTCTGAATCCGCACAGGAGGCGTATGTTCGATAAACAAGACCGCTTTGATACCCATCAGCGAGGATGAGGGTATTTTCTACTCCGATGTACTGATATCCAAATACTGCCGGCTGCATGACCAGCATATGAAATGCCACTGTATTGATAAATGGGAAGGACATAAGGCATTCCCCGGTCAATACGAGCCATGGCCCAACTCCAGCTATATGTTGAATTTTGTGCAGTACCCCAATAGGGAATGGAATATCTTTTGCGCTCGATGTACTTGCAAAGGCCGCTGTATGCGTTTTGTGAGGAAGTACCGCCAGTCATTCCATTGGAGGGGATATTCATATCCGTATAGAGCGCATCGAATGTGGAATGCATGGTTTGAACCATCTTGGTTTTGCCTCTGTCCTGCGCCCAATACATGCAGATATTGGTTCCGGCTAAGGCTTGACAGCCAACTCCGGTATTGTCGCAATTGTTATAGGTAGCTGACCGCTTAGTTTGATTATAGTAAGATCGAAAAAGCGCATAAACTGCTGTGAGAAAGATAGCGATTTATGCGCCGATACAAATACGTTTTATCGGATACCATACAGGACAACACAGCGAAGAGAAATTAAAGAAAATAAAACAATAGATCATGATCGGCCACCTCTTTTTTATTATCTCAAAAATACTATAATATGTCAATTGCCGTCTGCGGGAAAAATCCAGCATAATTGTAGCACTACATGTAAAACGGTGCAGTACAGCAGGGCTTGTTTGACAAGATTTAAAGCACCGTATATACTTAAAAGATAATGGGATAGTATTGGACAGAGATTTGCAACATAGGAGGGCAATATGCCAAGAAAGACAAAAAAGGAATATGGGAATGAGAGCATACAAAAATTAGAAGGCGCTGACCGCGTCCGTTTGCGGCCAAGCGTTATGTTTGGGTCGGACGATATTGAGGGATGCGAGCATGCCGTGTTTGAGATCCTTTCTAACTCTATCGACGAGGCGCGTCAAGGGTGCGGGAATCGGATTATTGTGACGCGGTATCTTGACCACTCCATAGAAGTGCAGGATTTTGGACGCGGCTGTCCGGTCGATTATAATGAGTCGGCTGGATGCTTTAACTGGGAGCTTGTTTACTGTGAGTTGTACGCCGGAGGCAAGTACAACACAAACGATGGGGAAAATTACGAATACTCTTTGGGTTTAAACGGACTTGGGGCATGTGCTACACAGTATGCTTCGGAATATATGGATGTAGAAGTTGTACGCGACGGTTTCCAGTATAATCTGCACTTTGAAAAAGGCGTCAATGTCGGCGGGCTCGCAAAAAAACCTGCAGGGAAAAAGCAGCCAACTGGAACGCGTACAAAGTGGCGTCCAGATTTGTCTGTTTTTACAGACATCGCAATCCCGGCCGAATATTTTACCGATACCTTGAAGCGGCAGGCTGTTGTCAATAAAGGGCTGCATCTTATTTTTAAAGATCAGACGGAAAGCGGTTTTGTAGAGCAGGAGTACTACTATGAAAACGGCATAGCGGATTATGTGGCGGAAATTGCGGGAGACCAAGCGATGACCACCGTACAGTATTGGGAGACCGAACGAAAGGGCAGAGATCGGGAAGATAAGCCGGAGTATAAAGTGAAGCTTTCCTGTGCACTGACTTTTTCCAATCGTGTTCACCAGCTTGAATACTACCATAATTCAAGCTGGCTTGAGCACGGCGGAGCGCCGGACCGCGCGGTGCGGCAGGCTATGGTATCGCAGATCGATCAATACCTTAAGCAGAACAACAAGTATTTAAAAGGGGAAAGCAAACCAATTTTTGCAGATATTGAAGATTGCCTTATCTTGATCTCCTCCTCATTTTCAACTCAGACTTCTTATGCGAACCAAACGAAGAAATCGATTAATAACAAGTTTATTTATGAGGCTATGACCGATTTCCTAAAGCATCAGATGGAGGTCTATTTTATCGAAAATCCGGATGAGGCTTTAAAAATAGCCGAACAGGTTCTGATAAACAAAAGAAGCCGGGAAAATGCGGAAAAAACACGGATTGCAATAAAAGGCAAACTCCGTGGAACATTGGATATTGCAAACCGTGTACAGAAATTTGTGGACTGCCGGACAAAGGATATCGCCCGGCGCGAACTCTATATTGTAGAGGGCGATTCTGCGCTTGGCGCCTGCAAGCAGGGACGCGATGCAGAATTTCAGGCTGTCATCCCGGTGCGCGGGAAAATATTAAACTGTTTGAAAGCGGAATACCCAAAGATTTTTAAGAGTGAAATTATTACCGATGTTGTCAAGGTGCTTGGCTGCGGTGTTGAGGTACAGTCGAAAGCAAATAAGGAGTTTTCAGCGTTCAGTTTGGAAAGCCTGCGCTGGAACAAGATCATTATTTGTACAGATGCCGATTACGACGGCTTTCAGATCCGTACGCTGATTCTGACAATGCTTTATCGGCTGATGCCGACCCTGATTGAGAAGGGATACGTTTACATTGCGGAATCGCCGCTTTATGAAATTACAGCCAAGCAAAAAGATGGGGAAAAGACATACTTTGCTTATACTGAACAGGAAAAGACCGATATTTTAGGTATGATTGCA
>CAMMKL010000251.1 GCA_946497265.1 uncultured Clostridia bacterium
GCCCCCTTTGCCTTGTCCTCCGGAGTCATGCCCGCCTTGTCCTCCGGAGCCATGCCCGCCTTGTCCTCCGGAGCCATGTCCGCCGTGTCCTCCGTGCCCGCCTTGTCCTCCAGAGCCATGTCCGCCGTGTCCTCCGTGCCCGCCGTGTCCGCCGGAGCCCTGTCCGCCGTGTCCTCCATGCCCGCCCTGTCCGCCGCCGACTTACTGCCCGGATACTCGGTGTTACCGCTCCCTTTATGCAGCCAGATACCAATACGGCGCACGGCGCCAGCCCTTTTCGGACGGCTTGAAAACAGAGTCTGAAAACCATTTTAGAAACAGCGCAGGGAATGAGGCGCCCCCATGTCGTTAGTCGCAAAAAGGCTTCAACAAGCCTACGATAACGCGGTCGTTCTTCCTTTTGACGCCCGGTCCAAAATAGTCATCATGAGCGACTGCCACCGTGGCCAGGGAAATAACGGCGATAATTTCTTAAACAATCAAAACCTATTTTTCGGGGCAATGGAATATTATTATGATAACGGTTTCACCTATATTGAGCTGGGCGACGGCGACGAGCTCTGGGAAAACCGGAAAATGTGCCCCATCATCGAAACCCATAGCGACGCTTTTTGGATTATGTCTAAGTTTTACCGGGCGAACCGCATGTATATGCTGTACGGCAATCACGATGCTGTAAAAAGCCGTCCCTCCTTTATCAAAAAACACTGCAACCATTATTACTGCGACTCCGTCAGAGGGTGTCTACCTCTTTTTCCCGGCATCCAGATCCATCAAAGCTTAATCCTGGAGGACAGCGAAAAAAGGCGGCTTTTCTTGGTGCATGGCCATCAGGGAAACCTTTTAAACGACCAGCTTTGGCCGCTCGCCCGCTTTTTAGTCCGGTACGTTTGGCGGCCGTTGGAGCTAGTGGGCTTTCTGGCGCCTACCGGAGCGGGAAGGCCCAACAAAAAGAAAGACCGGATCGAACGGGAACTGGCCGCCTTCGCCGATTCCAAACGGCAGATCATGATTGCCGGCCATACCCATCGCCCGTTCTTTCCGAAGCCGGGAGAGGGCTTTTATTTCAACGACGGAAGCTGCGTCCACCCAAGGTGCATCACCGCAATAGAAATTGAAAACAGCCGCATGACCCTGGTCAAATGGCTTATAACCACCCGAAAAGACCGCAACCTGTTTGTAAATCGCCAAGTATTGGCTGGTCCAACCGAAATTGCGTCTTATTTTCTCCCATAACCCAACATGCAAAAAGAACGGTAATTTGATAGTGAACCAAAATTATCGTTCTTTTTGTTGTATCTCAATGTACAGGGAACCTTCCAGTTCCTTTTCTTTTAATATTTGTTCTTATCGCACAATTTGGGCAATATGGTTTTTAAAATCCCCGCCGCCGCGCATAGGGAAGACTTTTCTTCTGCGCTTAAGGCGGAAACCTCCTCGGCAAAGCGTTTACAGGTTTTTTCCCGGTAAGCCTGAATGGTTTCGGTCGCATCCGGCCGGATGCAAACCTTAATCAGCCTCCGGTCGGATGCATCGGCTGTGCGTTCCACCAAGCCCATTTCCACCAAATGGTTGATAATTTTGGTCATTTGCTGCTTGGGGATTCCAAAGTAACAGGCGAGCTCACTCATTGTCATACAGCCGCAGCGGCTAAGGGCAATCAGAGTATAAAACTGCATGGGGCTGATATCGTCCCGCAATAAACTTTCAAACGGCTTGATGAGGGCGCTGTGCATTAAGGGGATCATTGAGAATAACGTTTGTGCAATTTCCATGTCTGATGTAGCCATCGTGGTTCCTCCCGGAAAAGCAAGCGCTGCCAGGAATTACAAGCATTGCGGCGCGCTGCAATATTGACAGCATTCTGTTTTAATGCTATATTAATGCTATACTGTAAACAGTAAACAAGGGTGAATAGTATTCTTATGATTACCATCATACAGGAAATAAAAAAAATGTCAAGAATAAATGTGAAAAAAAGACAAAATAATTCGTTTTTCTTGTAAGAGGCTGCCAAAAATCTGCACTATTTACAAAAACGCAAGCAAATGGCTGCGAGTTTTAGGAGAAGAGTTATGAGAATCGGTCTGGACATCGGGTCTACTACCATTAAATGCGTGGTTTTGGACGACAACGGGGCGCTTGTGCACCGGTCGTACGAACGGCATTATTCCCAAATCACCCAGAAAATAGGAGATATCCTGCGTTATGTGCGCAGCGACGTGCTCCACGGCGCGCCGGCTCAGCTTGCCCTGTCCGGTTCCGCCGGTATGGGGGTTGCCGAAAGCTGCGGCATCCCTTTTGTGCAGGAGGTATATGCCACCCGTATCGCTGCCAACCGCCTTCTGCCCGGCAGCGACGTGATCATTGAGCTGGGCGGAGAAGACGCAAAAATCCTATTTTTGACCGGCGGAATGGAAGTACGCATGAACGGTACCTGCGCCGGCGGCACAGGCGCTTTCATCGACCAGATGGCCACTCTTTTAAACATCAGCCCCGACGAAATGAACGAGCTGGCCAAAACCTATGAAAAAACCTATACCATCGCGTCGCGCTGCGGTGTGTTCGCAAAGTCGGACATCCAGCCTCTTTTGAACCAGGGCGCGCGCAAAAACGATATGGCCGCCAGCATCTTCATCGCCGTTGTAAACCAGACGGTCGCAGGTCTGGCCCAGGGGCGCGAAATCGCGGGCAACGTGGTCTATTTGGGCGGGCCGCTTACCTTTTTGTCCGAGCTTCGCCGCCATTTTGATGAAATCCTGGGCGTAACCGGCATCTGCCCGGAAAATTCCCTGTATTACGTCGCCCTGGGCGCGGCCTATTGCGCAGAAGAGGCGGCCGATCTTCCGGAAATCATTGACCGTGTGGAACATTACACCGCCAGCGGCAACTTTGCCCACAACCGTCCCCTGTTTGAAAACGAGGCGGAATACGAGGCGTTCTGCAAACGGCAGGACCGCTACCATGTGCCCCACGGCGATCTGAGTACCTACCAAGGCAAGGTATATATAGGGATCGACGCCGGTTCCACCACCGTCAAGGCGGTCGTCATGGGAGAGGGCGGCGAACTGTTGGAATCCCGCTATCTGCCCAACAGTGGGAACCCGGTGCCGATTATCAAGCATTTTCTGGAAGAGCTGTATGCGGCACACCCGCAGATCCAAATTGCCTCCTCGGCTGTAACGGGCTACGGGGAAGAAATCATCCGCAACGCCTTTTCGGTGGATTACGGCGTGGTGGAAACGGTAGCGCACTTAACCGCCGCCAAACGCTTCCTGCCCGATGTGCAATTCGTCATCGACATCGGCGGGCAGGACATCAAGTGTTTTAAAATCCACAACGGCATGATTGACAATATCTTTTTGGACGAAGCCTGCTC
>CAMMKL010000252.1 GCA_946497265.1 uncultured Clostridia bacterium
CCAAGGCACAGCTTGTCCCGGCTGTTACTGAACCGGAAGACCCGAAACCGGGCGACGGTTCCGGCGAAAGCTCGAACCCCGATACCGGCAATGCTTCTTCCCAGGACGGAACCGGCTCCGAGGGCAAGGAAGCAACCGACGAAGTGCCCACCACGGGCGACAGCGCGCCCATTGCGGCCATGTCCTTGCTGGCACTAGCTGCAGCGGGTACCCTACTAATTCTGAAGAAGCGCGGAAATTAAATGGTTCTTCTGTTTTCTTGTTTTAAACAGAGGGCTTATTACATAACGCCCCCAAAAACAATAAACAGGATTAGGAAAAGCGGACGATAAACAAATCCCCCCTGAAGTAGGTGATCAAACTACGTCAGGGGGTATCGTCTTGTCAAAGAGAAAACAACACATATCAGTTTCACCCGAAGATAGGGCTTGTTCGATCAAGCGAATCCAACTTTTCAAGGATGAACACAGGTTTGTTATGAGCCCAAGCATGAATACTGATTCGAAAAAGAATTCGGTATCGGTTAAGAGCAAGCTCTACAAAAGACAAAGCAGCAAAGACGGTTCCAACAGGGGGTGACGGTATTGCAACAACAGACGTTGTTCCCCCATTACCTTAATTGTCCACAATGAAGATAAGCGACCGGATATTACATGAGCTTATTCGACTCAACGTAGCGTCGCTTTGAAATGGAGACCGATGATGGATATGATCCCGTGCACTGCCGGGTAAGATAGGCTTATATACTTTCCATTTATAAAGAAGGGAGATTGCGTAACTGCCGTGACAATTTCCCTTTTCTTATATGCGAAAAGGCGGCTCGCTAGAGAATCTCAAAGAATAGGAAAAAAATGATTGACATTCAAGTTACTTGATGGTGTTTTATAAGGGGGAAGGAGGCGACGCTATGACAATCAAAGAAGCGGAACAGCTTACGGAAATCAAAAAAAGCAATATCCGTTATTATGAAGAAGTAGGACTGATCCAACCAAAACGGGATTTGTCCAACCGTTACCGGGATTACGGCGAAGAAGAGATTGCGATGCTGAAAAAAATAAAATTTCTCCGAGGTTTGGATATTTCCATATCCGATATTAAAAAATTGCAAAGGGGCACGATATCTCTTGCAGAGATGATGCAGCAAAAAAGGGAAGCGTTGCGGGACGAGATGGAACAGACAGCGGCCATAGAAAAACTGTGCGCCAGGATACAGGAACAAGGAGTATGTTTTGAATCTCTGGATGTGGAGATGGTGAACGCGCCTACGGAAATTTTGGAAACGAAAGGAAGAAAAGCAGTGCAGCTTGATAAGATCATTCAATTAAAGAAATACGATCAATTCTGGATGAGGCTGATACAAACGGTAGCTTCAATTTTTCTAGTGGTTACGGTGTTCATGAAGGTTCAGATAGGAAAACAGGTCCCATGGTGGTTTACGCTTACGGTTGGGATGGTTGTAGTAACAGCTTTTTGTGCGAAATTTCTGATCTCTAGAAAAATAGAAAAACTCAACGGTTAAATTGTATTTTTGCTGCAATGGCAGGCGGAGCGCGCAACTTGTTGTGTGCTCCGTTTATTTTTTCTGTATGCAAGGAATTCAACCGATATACATGTTCTGTGTTGTTAAACGGATCTTTTATAGAATGAATGTAAATTTATGCATTTAACACAAAAATAAATTATAAAAATACTGCATAAGAATTGAATGATAAATTTGCAAATAATATCGACTGATTCTAGTTATAATTTTATTCATGTTGACTTATTCGAGGGAATGGTGCTATAATAATTTGTGATTTAATCTAATAAATATGGACGTGTTTTGCAAATCGGATATTCTTTCTTTGCGTTATCGATTTGCCGTTGCCGTTGTAAGGGGGTGGAAAGGTTTTTAAAATGTGTTTCCGTACTATTCGATGTGAAATCGTGCGGAAAAGAGGTCAGTCTAAAAATACTGGAGGTTTGATCATGAAAGGAAAGAAGAGCAAGAGCCTGATGGCTGGTCTTCTGGCTTTTTCCATTGCCTTTTCCCAGATGATCGGTCTCGTACCGTCAACGGCTATGGCGGCGGAAACCGAGATGGACGGCGTGGCCGACACCTGGTCGCTGGTAAACGGCAAGGGCAATGAAGTCCAAGAGGTCGTCAACATCGATGGGGAAGACTGGCTGCACCTAAAAGCGGGGGCAGGCAACGACAATGCAGGCAATCAGCCGAACTTCGTCAACGAATCTGCTGGAGATATCCAGGACGGTTTCTTTGAAACCACGTTTTATTCCGCTTCCGAAACGGCACAAACCCGTTTTGGCGTCTATGTCCGTTATACGGATGTTATGCGCGGTGTTTTCGTAGGCTATGACACAAACGGTTGGTTCTGGCAGGTCTATGACGGCGCAGCAAACGACTACTATACGGGCGAACGGCATCCCGCCCCGGCGCCGAATACCGAAACCAAGCTGAGAATCGAATACGAAGGCGACAACATGACGGTGTATGTGGACGATACGGCGATCTTCACCGATGTTGACATCAGCGCGATACCCAATACGGGGAAGATTGCCGTCAAAGCGGCTGCGTTTAACACCGAATATAGCGATATGTATTTAAAAGATATCCACTACACCGGCCAGAAGCTAGCTCCGCCCCAGTGGGCTAAGGACGAGTGGATCAACCTGAGCGGCAAGGGCGGGGCTGAAATTGTCCAGGCCGAAGACGGAACCTGGCAGATGCAGCTGGCCTCTGACACGGAGAACGACGACAAGAGCAACGCTGTACTGTATGCGAACAATACGCTCGGCGCCTTTAAGTCCGGCTCGGTGGAGGCTACGTTGATTCCCAGGGGGGACAACCTGGAAAATGCTCATCTGGGTATCTTTTTCCGCTACACCGATGTTTCCAACTATGGCTATTTGGGGTATAACCCGCAGAGCAAATGGTTCTGGGAAGGCAAGGTGCAGGGCTCCAGCACATACCCGAGCATCGACGGCGCACCGGAACTGGCGGACGGCGTACCGATCAAGGTAAAGATCGAATATACCGATACCCACATTAAGATCTACTTTAACGACAGCGAAAGCCCCGCAGTGGATGAGGATTTCCCGGCACTAGACAATGGAAAGAGCTTTGCCGACCTTCCGGCTGGACAGCTCGTCTTTAAGGTAGGCACCTATGACGGGGAAACCACCGCTATGGATGTGACCGACATCCGGTATGCAAACACCGACGAGGAAATCCCCGATCCCGATCCCCAACCCGATCCGGATCGCGACCCGGTGGAAAAGAGCTGGAATTTCGATGACGGCGACGTGAGCGACTGGACGGCCCTGTACGGCACGCCGGCAATCGCTTCGGTGGACA
>CAMMKL010000253.1 GCA_946497265.1 uncultured Clostridia bacterium
ACAACGACGGTGTGACGGACTATAACGACACGGATTACGGTCCGAACAACGACGGTGTGACGGACTATAACGACACGGATTACGGTCCGAACAACGACGGCGTGACGGACTATAACGACACGAATTACCACGATGATGACGGAGACCATGGCGACACCCATTACGGCGATACGAACTATCACGATGACGATGGTGACGATGGTGACACAAATTATGACGACTGATTCTTCCAAAGGAAGTGTCCTCCGCCATGAAAGTAAGCACCAGATCGGCTTATCCGAAGATCTGGTGCTTACCAGGCGGCTTCGTACGTTATTTCCCCACGACCGAAACGCAGGTCCGAATGGAACATATCGGGTGACCAGTTTGTATTTTGACACCCCATATGACAGAGCTTTGCGTGAAAAATTGGATGGGGTCAATCGCAGGGAAAAATTTCGGCTGAGATACTATGGCGCCGACCGCTCTTTTATCAAGCTGGAAAAAAAGTATAAAATCAATGGGCTGTGCGGAAAACGAAACGCACGGATGACGCAGCAGCAGGTTCGCAACCTGCTTGCAGGCGATATAACATTTTTGCTGGATGGAAGCGAACCGCTCTTTGTAGAATTGTATAGCAAAATGCAGGGACAAGGCTTGCGACCCAAAACTATTGTTTGTTACGATAGAGAGGCTTTTTTCTACTCGCCCGGAAATGTGCGGATCACGCTCGACCGCAACGTGCGTACCGGGCTGCACAGCCTAGATTTCCTGAATACGGATTTACATCACCTGAGCGCATTGGAACATTATACAATACTGGAAGTCAAATACGATGCGTTCTTACCGGAATTGGTGCGCGCGGCGATACAGGTTCCGGGGCGGCAGGCTTCTTCCTGCTCGAAATACGCCATATGTAGGCGCTTTGATTAAGAATTTACATATACATAATAAAGGCGGAGGGGAGAACACACCCATGACATTTCAGGATATTTTTAAATCAAGCTTTTTGGAAAATGTAACCAGTATCTCTATGCTGGATATGGTCATCGCCCTGTTGCTTGCATTTTTACTGGGATTGTTTATCTTCTTTATTTATAAAAAGAGCTACAGCGGCGTGATGTATTCCGCTAGCTTTGGTATTACCCTGATTGCTTTGGCACTCATCACTACATTGCTGATCATGACGGTCGTCAGCAATGTGGTTTTGTCTTTGGGCATGGTGGGCGCGCTTTCTATCGTCCGATTCCGAACCGCCATCAAGGAACCCATGGACATCGCCTTTTTGTTTTGGAGCATTGCCGTCGGCATCGTGCTTGCCGCCGGCTTGATCCCTTTGGCGGTATTTGGAAGCGCCTTTATTGGAATCATCCTATATGCCTTTTCCAAAAGGAAGACAGTGGATTCCCCCTACATTTTGGTGGTCCATTGTGAAAACAACGAACTGGAAAAACAGGTTAAAGATTTTGTTGCTAACCATGTAAAACGGATGAATTTAAAGAGCAAAAGCGTAGAAAATGGGCGTGTAGAGCTCAATTATGAGCTACGCCTTCAGGAAGACAACAGTGAATTTATGAACGAATTGGGTGCAATGCAGGGAGTAAGCCATGCCGTGCTGGTATCCTACAACGGCGATTACATGGGGTAAACCGATGCTAAAGCATAAATATATTGATAAAATTTGTATTGTTGGAATCATCGCGGCGGGGTTACTGACGGTTTTGTTCCTATTTGGAGAGAGCCTGGGGATACAAAAGGCCAGTTCAGCGCCCGCCTACGAACGGCTTCTGTTTGACGACAGCAGGGTGCACAGCCTTGATATTCAAATGGAGGATTGGTCTTCTTTTGTGGAGAACGGAATCGCGGAAGAATATGTGCCTTGCACAGTCGTCATCGACGGAGAAGTGTTCCAACAGGTAGGTATCCGGACAAAGGGGAACAATTCGCGCCGTTTAACGGCGGAATACGGACTTTCACGGTATAGCCTGAAGCTGGAGTTCGACCATTACCTGAGTGGAGGAAATTACTATGGTCTGGATAAATTTTCGCTGGACGCTTCTTTTCAGGACAATAGCTGTCTCAAAGCATACCTTACCTACCAATTGATGGCTTATATGCAGGTGCCGGCCCCATTGTGCAGCTATGTTTGGGTGACGGTCAACGGCAAAGCCTGGGGGCTGTTTTTGGCCGTCGAGGAACCGGAGGAAGCCTTTGCCCGGCGTAATTTCGGCAAAAACTATGGGGAACTGTACAAGCCGGATTATCGCTCGTTGAACGAGGAAAATGCCGACGTCGCCTTACGGTATGTGGACGATGACCCCGATAGCTATGAAAATATTTTTCGAAACGCAAAATTTAAAACCTCGGAGGCAGATCAGAAACGCTTGATAGAAGCGTTGCGCATTCTTTCCACGGGTAAAAATCTGGAAACCGCCGTCAATGTGGACGAGGTGCTGCGCTATTTTACCGTTCAAGTGTTTGTAATGAATTGGGACAGTTACTTGGGACCAACCGGCCACAATTATTTTTTGTATGAAGAGAACGGCATCCTCAGCATCTTGCCGTGGGATTATAATTTGGCGTTCGGTACTTATGCGCTTGGCATGACGAACCCGATCAAAGATCCTAATGTACTGATCAATTATCCCATCAATACGCCGGCGGAAGGTTCCGTTATGCGCAACCGGCCGCTTTACCATAACCTAATGAAGCAGGATGATTATTTTGCCCAGTACCACCGTTATTTTGACGAGCTGATTTCGGAATATTTTGAAAGCGGCCGGTTTGAATTACAACTGCGTCAGACGGCTGGAATGATCGCCCCATATGTTCAAAAAGACCCCACAGCCTTTTGCACTTATGAGGATCATTTGCTGGCGGTTGACACGCTGGAACAGGTTTGTTTGCTGCGCGCCCAGAGTGTGCGCGGGCAGCTGAACGGTGAAATCCCTGCTACGATCCGTGGCCGTCAGCAGTCCCAAGGCATTCAGGTAGACGCTTCGTCCGTCCAGTTGGAGGCGTTAGGGGATTTTGAAGATCTGGAAACCGCCAAAGAACGGCAGGAAGCGGCATTGGCCGCGGTTTGTGGATAAGGGATATTTTTGTGAACCGCCCCATACCAAAAAGGCAAGGTGATTTTCACCTTGCCTTTTTGGTATGGGGCTATTAGTAGAGCGATACCGGTATAAGAAAAGCGATTAATCTGAAAAAAAGATTGATTGGATGATAGGAAGGATATCCA
>CAMMKL010000254.1 GCA_946497265.1 uncultured Clostridia bacterium
CGGTTTTGGCGCATACTGTCAGGCCGGGAAAAAGGTCGTCACCGTAATTGTTTTGCACCGTGTAACGCATAAGCTGCTGTAGGCTGGAGGCCGCGCCCGACGAAAGCAGTTCTTCCCCGGTTTTGCCGTGCCCGACGTGGGAAGGCAAGCTGATGGGAGAAGTGATGCGGTCAATAAAATAGGGGACCGTCGTCCGGCCGCCGTTGGCGATAGCGCCCATCAGCATCATCATGTGTGCAGGGTTCTCCAGATTGGTATACTGCCCCACGCCGGACCAGCCCAGGTCGCCGTCGTTGGCTTGTGTTACATCATACACACTCTTGGCGGTGGGAATGCCTTCAATTTCAAAGGATTTGTTAAATCCCATCTTATTAGCGGCTTCGGTCATTTTGTCTTTGCCCAACTCTACGGCAAGCTCCGCGAATACCACGTTACAGGACTTTGACATTCCGTCTTCAAAATTGATGTTCCCGTGGTTTGCCATACAAGTAATTGTTTGGCCGTTGATTACCACACTCCCGTTGCAGGTAAAAGTTCGCTGGTAAATATCGGGGATATTGTCCACAGCGGCGGCGCACGTGATGATTTTGAAGGTAGAGCCGGGCGTATAGGAGGACGATAAGACGTTGTTTAAATAAACGCCTTCGTATTGCCCGCTTTCGTCTGCTTCGATATCCGGCCGGTTTGCAGGGTCATAGGTAGGGGAGCTTACCATGCAAAGGATTTCCCCGGTCTTATAATTATAGATTGCCACCGCGCCCTTTTTCCCGTTTAGCCCTTCCAATGCGGCGGCGCACAGGCTGCTGTCCAGCGTCAGGTGGATATCGTTCCCCTTCCCGGAGGCTGCCAACAGGCTGATGCCGGTCAGAGGATTGTAACCCGCAAGCTGTGAACGAAAGAGGTTTTGCACCGAAGTCGAAATAAACCGGGTATTATCCCCCACAGTATGCAGGGTCGCGCGGCGGACGGCTTCATTGTCGTTATAATGGCGCTCCCCGTCCACCGTTTCCGCAAGCACTACGCCGTTGCGGTCGGTGATGGTGCCCGCGAGGGAACCCACGGTGGAGAGGTGGTCGTTGACCGGGTTGGTCGCCCACTGCTCGCCCTGGGTAAAGAGGCGGAAGAGAAAGAGCCCCAGACCCACGAGGAACGCGCCGGTGAGCAGATAAACAATGATGAGGTGGGAACGGGTACATTTCATGCTTTTTTCCTCCTTGCCGCATATGTCCGTTCGTCAGAGGCCTTGATGAAGGCGAGCAGCCCCCATACCGCCATCATACTGGAGCCGCCCATGCTGACAAACGGCAGGGTAACGCCGGTGAGCGGCAGGATGTCGGTTGCCCCAAAGATATTCAGACAAGACTGGAACACCAACATTCCCGCGGCTGAACAGGCGGCGATGGAGTAAAGCGTCGAACGGCTGGTAGAGCTCAACGCGCAGGTGTACAGCGCCAGACAGGCGATGCTGGCCGCCACGATGATGGCGAAGAGCACGCCGAGTTCCTCACAGAGCATACCGAAGACCAGGTCGCTACGGGAGGCCGCTACCTTGTAAAGCTCTCCCTGCCCGATTCCCATGCCGAACAGGCCGCCGCTGGCAGAGTAAGAGAGGACGCGGGTCTGCTGATAGCCTAAGGAATCGGCGTAATCCCAAACGTTGCCCCAGGCGGCAAAGCGGTTGGCGATGTACGGCTTGAGCTGCAGGATAACAAACACGCCGATTACCGCGGCTGCACAGATAAAGATTAGGCTGCGCACGTCGCCGGACCGGATGAAGGAAATAATCAGGAAGGTCAAAAAGAAAATACAAGCGGTACCGAAATCCCCCATAAAAAAGAGGGCGCCGATGCATAAGGCCGAAAACCCGATGAACTCCGTCATATTCTTTGCGGTCTGCAGGCGGTTAAGGGTGGAGGTACCGACGAAAATAAGGGCGATTTTCACAAACTCCGAAGGTTGGAAAGAAAAACTGCCGATCTTAATCCAGTTCTGCGCGCCCCCAATGACTTTTCCAAGCAGAAGGTTCAGAGCCAGCAGACCCAGGCCGCCGATGAGGATGAGCATACGCCAACGCATGACCCGGTCCGGTTCTTCAATGAACCAGAGGATAAAGCAGAAAATGACCATCCCGATCGCCAAAGAGGCAATTTGCGTATAGGTATCCTCCGGATTTACCCCGCCGATCAGGATAATTCCGGTACCGGAGAGAAACAGCGCAAGCGTTTCCAGTTCGAAGTTTACCCGTTTGAGAACCCGGCGGGAGATTCCAAAAAATATCCACGCGAGTACAGTTACCAGTCCAAAGGGGAGGAATGCTTCCCATTGAAAGCCCTCGGCCGTGAGCCACAGGGGAAGTGAAATCAAAAAATGAAAAAACGATACCAAGAACAGGAGAAAGGCCGGCGAAATCGAGCGTTTCCCTTTGCGGCGGTCGAAAAACCAGGAGCTTTTTTGTGCGTTGGGGCGGTTTGCCTTGCGCATCACCAGGGTGGTGGTGCCGACGGCAATGCTGTCGCCGATGTGCACGGGGGCGGTGGCGTCTATTTTGCGCCCATTGACCCGCACGCCGGATTTCGAGCCGGTATCATCCACCAGCCAGCCCTCCTCGCGACGGTATAAAACGGCGTGGTCGCGGGAGACCGTAGGGTCGGCCAGCATGATGTCGGAGGTTTTGCTGCGGCCGATGGAGTTTTCCCAGTACATCACGGGGATTTGGTCGCGGGTATTGAGATTGTCCAATAAAATAAGCGGCTGCTCCGCACGTCGATGGCTGCGCATAGAGGTAAAGATTTGGAACACAATGAGCAAAGCCAAAAGCGGCTGAAGGAACCGCAGTACCAACATGCCGTTTTGCAGCAACCATTCCCAGAATGTTTCCAGCAAAGTGCCGCCTCCTTTCCGAATGTGTATCTGCGAGGCTCTTAGAATGGCAAGAGCGCGCCGAATACCAATATTATACACAAGAAATGATATTACCATCCGTTGGAAAAGTCAAATATCGTCCCTGTCTGAGAACGATTGTTTTCAAAATGTTCATAAGACTTTTGCAAAATAAGTGTATGCCGGTTCCTATACCCCCTTGTTAATAAAGGTAGAAAAAATGAGATGCAAGAAGAAAGCCATGCGTTACGGGAGGCAATTCCCGGTTCCGCATGGCCGGGGATAATCAGAAAACTATTGGATGGACACAA
>CAMMKL010000255.1 GCA_946497265.1 uncultured Clostridia bacterium
AACTTCCGTGTTCGGGATGGGAACGGGTGGACCCTCAACGTCATCAACACCAACTATTTTGCCGCCTCTTTTGTGACGGCTTCCCTATTATAGCACCACATTTTTAAAAATGCAACCCTTTTTTACAAATTTTTTCAATTTTTTTTGGGTTAGCTTAGGGATTCAGGGCGACAATGGTAAAATAGATATCCAAAACCGCCCATAACACACACAGGATCATGGCGATATAAGAAGCAACCATTTGCAACAGAGCCGGTTTTTTGGCGGAACGTTTCTCTTTCATATCCCGGTGAGCCACCCGGATAGACAGGCCGAGCTGTACGGCCAGCAGGATGGCCAGCATGCCGGGAATTTGGAATTTCGATGTAATAACCAAGATCACATAAACGACAATCAATAAGCTTACCAGGGCGGCAAGAAGGGGTTCGTATCGCTTTTCGCTTGTTTTTTTCATATAGGATACCTCCAATGAGCGGTTTGTACGTGCGGTATGAAAAGAAGCCGGCTTTTATAGAAAGGGGCGCACTGCCGGCGCAAACCCGGTTGACGGGCGTCTCTATTTAACGGGTCACCATTATAACATAAAATCAAACAGTAGAAAAGAGAAAAGGCGGAAATCCACCGGGATTTCCGCCTTTTCTAAAAGGTTGCTGTTAAAAGTGAAGGCTAACGGGTTTTAGGGACTCATTATAGGACTTCCATATTGTGAAGGGTAGTTTTACAGAGCATGTAAATGCCGGCGCTGGCAATGAAGTTCCAGAGGATGACGGGGATCCCCATCATGACGCCGGGCAGGTCAAACACCAGCAGCAAAACAAGGCCGACGATCAAGCCGGGCGCTACAATAAGGAGCAAAAGCAGCATGTAAAGCATGAGGATCAGGCCCTTATTGGCCATCTGGCCGAATACCCGCTGGGACAAGATATTACTGGAGGTAAAAATCGCACCAAAGCTTGTAAACGTCAAGATACAGACGATAATGGTCGTGGGGGTGGCTTGAAGAAGGATGCCGCAGGCCGTATATACCAACAGGCCGTCGATCAACGGTTTGATGAGGCTGGTCAGGCTGGCCCAGACCAATTTTTTCAGAGGGGGTTCCGGTACCAAATAAAGGTAAGGGCTCATCAGTTCACGGCTCCATTCCCCCGCCGCGTTGGTAAAGAAGGTGATATAAACGCCCATCATGAGGATCGTCATCATCCGTAAGCTGGGGGACATCCCGTCGTCCCCTGTATTCTGATTGAGGATGACGCCAACAAAGAGCGCGAGCGCCAACAGGGCAAAGGTAGTGCTGTTGACAAACGCCAGACGGGAACGGCGTTTGATTTCCCGCATCTGTTTATAGAAGAAGGCGTTCGCTCCCCAGCCCTTGCCCAAGCCGGTACCGCGCACTTTAATATTCCTGCGGTTCAGGTTTTTGTCGGTGATGCGGCCTTCCTTGACCGCTTTGCGCACCTCATAGGTACTTTCCGTGTTTTGAAGCACATCCTCGTAGTAATCCGCGTTGCTGCGCATAAATAAAATAGCGCAAACGGCGACACCGACTGCGAGCAGGAGCCCGTAGAACAGGATTAGGGTTTGCTGGCCGTACAAAACAGCGAACAGCAGCCCTTTCAGCCAGCCGATAAAGGGGAGATAGCTGATGACCGGCAGAGAGACAGCCTCCAGCGCGCTGTCCATTGATAGGCCGTATCGGTACAAGTGCAGGCCCACGCAGGCAATGACAAAGGCAACCGCCAGAAATACGCAGGTTTTGGCGACGCGGATGCGGGTTTCATTTCCGTTTACAAAGCTGTAGATCAGAATGGTTAAAAGCTGTGAGAGCAGCAGCATCACCGCGACACCCGCAAGCAGCAGTACGGCCTGCCAAGGTTCAATGCCGAATAGGTTGACCGCCATCCCGCCGTAGGCGAGAAAACAGACCATAATCAGCAGGGACATACCCATTTGTTTCACGATGCCGTATATTAGGATTTTTTTGGGGGAAATGGGGGAAACGAACATCATACAGACGTCCGACATGGAAAAAAGGGTGGTTCCGGAACGCAGACCCATCAGAAGGGTGGGGACCGTCACCAGCAGGAGGATTCCCAGATAAACGCCTTCCAGGATACGGGCGTCGAGAAGGACGCCCTCCTCCGAAGGGGAAGCCATGGCGGATAATCCGCCGAAAAGGATCATGGCGCCGACAAACAGATACACAATCAGCTTTAGTGGATGGTGCAGCATTTCAAGTATGGTATTTTTCAGGGATTTGCGCAGCATAAAAACAATGGCGCTCATGGATTTTCCCCCTCTCCGGTGATTGCGGGGGTCCGGCCTGCCTTGTGTTCCGTAATGGTGAAAAAGAGTTCTTCCAAGTCTTCTCCCGACGCCTCCACCTCCTTACGGGTACGTTCGGCTTTTACACGGCCGTTCATCAGGATCAGCGTTTTGTCCCAAAGGTCGTCCACGCTATCCAGAATATGCGTGCTGATCACAACGGCGCAGCCCTGCTGTTTGAGTTCGAAAATCATCGTCTTCAGTTCCTTGATGGCGTGCGGGTCGAGGCCGATCATCGGTTCGTCGAATAAAATCACTTTAGGGTTTGGCAGCAGGGCGCAGCAAATACTGAGCTTTTGCTGCATGCCTTTGCTGAGCTCCTTACCCAGCTTGTTTTGTTTGTCGTCAAGCTCCATCCGGGACAGAAGGGATTTTGCACGGGGTTCCCAATTTTCCACCCGATAGGCACGTGCGACAAATTCCAGATGTTCATAAATAGTGAGAGTATCAAAGGGGGCGGGGATTTCCGGGATATAGCCGAAATCCCGTTTGGCTTCCACCGTTTTATTCAGATGCCCGTTGATCGTCACTTCCCCCTGGAAGCGGAGCAGGCCGGCGATGCATTTGATGGCGGTGGATTTTCCAGCCCCGTTTGGCCCCACCAAAAGGGTAACCTCCCCGTCGTTAGCCTGGAATGTGATGTTGTCGTTTGCAAGCAGCTTTTTGTAGCTTTTCGTCAGATTGGATACATATAGCATGTGATGCCCTCCTAGCGTTACCGCACTGATTCATAGTACGTATTATTGTACTAGATTTTTATCATAATAGTTTAATAGATTTTTGATTATCTCTTTAGAAGTTCTTATATGCCGGTATAGCCCATAACTACGGGCTTTTCCGGCATTTTTGATAA
>CAMMKL010000256.1 GCA_946497265.1 uncultured Clostridia bacterium
CAGATGCAAAACGCCTACAGCGGTTTGGAGCTTTCGACTCAAGAACCGGCTCCAAGCGACCCGGGCGACGATTCCTCTTCGGACGGGAAGCCTGCGACCGACGACGTTCCCACCACGGGCGATAGCCTGCCCTTGATAGCGATTTCTACTTTGGGAATTGCTGTTGCAGGTGCGTGGCTGCTGATCCGTAAAAAAAGAAGCGTCTAAAAAAGAAGCTTTTATAGCTAGGTAAAATGAGGGACCCACCGAATCCTGCCAGGAAGCGGTGGGTTCTTCTTGCTTTTAGGTACCTGCTGCATAGTAACCAATTCAAAATACCGTAGATATCCGGGCGCTAAAAGGGGATTTGACCTTTTCTCGGCTCTGGAGGTTCTTCGTCCTTATATTACGATAGTGAGAACAAAACGTAGAACCGATTACACAAGGATAAGGGAATGTTACTATCCGTTTTTTGGGGAGAGGATCTTTCCAACGGATCGTCATTATTGTCGGTATTGGATGGGGGAAATTACTTTGCCCATCTAATTTGAATTTAAGAGCCTTAAAAAATAAAAATGATTCCTATTTTGTCTTGCTTTTCTATAATAGACGTGATACAATAAGGCCAATGAAGCTTCTTTCCTTAAGGCGTGCGCCAAGGGGCAAGATTTCTCCCTATAAAAACCGTTCTGAGGTTCCAAGGGCACGTCCCTAGGATGAAGGCGGCCGGAAAGAAAAGGACCGGTTCCCCACACCTTAGTACGGTGTGGGGAATTTTTATTGGCTGGAGGAATGGAAAATGGAAACCAGAATAGCATTGATCGGCATTATTGTTGAAGATCAGGAAGCGACGGAGCAGCTCAATAACATCCTGCATACATATGCAGACTATATTGTCGGGCGCATGGGCATCCCTTATCGGGATAGGGGCGTTTGCATCATCAGCGTGGTGGTGGACGCAACCACCGACACCATCAGTTCCCTTTCCGGCAAGCTCGGGATGCTTAAGGGCATCAGCGTGAAGACCGTATATTCCAAATTGGGCGCTTCGGATGACAACTGAGCGCCTTTTAAACCTTCTCGCGCGTCCTGAGACGCCTAGCCGGGAGGTTCTGGCCGCCGCCCTCGCTCTGGAGGATTTTCGCCCTGTTTACGAGTTGGCCGACCATATCCGGAGGGAGCATAAGGGGAATGTCGTGGATATCCGCGCTATATTGGAATTTTCCAACCATTGCAGGCGCAGATGCCGTTATTGCGGTTTAAACGCAGCCAACCGGAATTTGGGACGCTTCCGTATGCCGCCGGAGGAAATGGTGGAAACCGTCCATCAGGCTGCGCAGGCGGGTTACCGCACGATTGTGCTGCAATCGGGGGAAGACCCTTGGTACACGCCCGAACGGTTGGGAGAAATCATTCGCCGAATCCGGCAAAACGACGATATCGCCGTTACGGTCAGCTGCGGTGAAATGCCGGAGGATGATTATGCCGCTTTGAAAGAGTCCGGTGCCGACCGATACCTTTTAAAGCACGAAACCGCTGATCCGGAGCTTTACGACCGCCTGCACCCCTGCGGCACCCTAAAAAATCGGGTGGAGTGTTTGAAAAATTTGAAGAAGCTGGGCTTCGAAACGGGAAGCGGCTTTATGATCGGCTTACCTGGCCAGACACTTGCAACCATTGCCGACGATTTGCTTCTGCTCAAGGAGATTGGATGCGATATGGCGGGGATTGGCCCCTTCATTCCTCATCCGGATACCGAGCTGCGGGATGTACCGGAGGGGAGCACCGAGCTTTGCAAACGGGCGGTTGCTTTGGCGCGTATTTTGCTGCCGGAATGTAATCTGCCCGCTACCACAGCGTTGGGCGTTGTCAACAATGGGGAAAAGAACGATGTGTTTTCCTGCGGGGCCAATGTAGTGATGCGCAAGGTGACCCCCACCCGGTACAAAGCACTGTATGAAATTTACCCCGCCAAGCTTGGTGAAACCCATATTGTAGCGCAACGCCGTGAATTGGAAGAGCAGATCCGTGCTTTGGGCAGAGAACCGCTTTAAAACAAATTATAAAAAGGGAAGTAATGCATCATGTATGATATGAAATCCAAGGTCGCGACCGAATTTATCAGCGACGAAGAAATCAAGGACACGCTCGCTTATGCGGAAAAAAATAAAAACAACCGCGAGCTGGTGGCTTCCATTTTGGAAAAGGCCGAGGCCTGCAAGGGCCTTTCCCACCGGGAGGCGATGGTCCTGCTCGACTGTGAATTAGAGGATATGACGGAAAAGATGTTTGATCTCGCTATGCGTATCAAACAAAAATTTTATGGGAACCGCATCGTCATGTTTGCTCCTCTTTATTTGTCCAATTACTGTGTCAACGGTTGCCGGTACTGCCCTTACCACGGGCAAAACAAGCATATCGCCCGCAAGCAGCTCTCCCAGGAAGAAATTATCAAAGAGGTGATTGCCTTACAGGATATGGGGCACAAACGGCTGGCTCTGGAAACCGGCGAAGACCCGGTGCGCTGCCCGATTGATTATGTGCTGGAAAGCATCAAAACGATATACAGCATCAAGCATAAAAATGGGGCCATCCGCCGGGTTAACGTCAATATCGCCGCCACCACCGTGGAAAATTATGCAAAGCTGAAAGAAGCCGGCATCGGCACCTATATCCTTTTCCAGGAGACCTACAACAAGGAAGCTTATGAGTATCTGCATCCCACGGGCCCCAAGAGCAACTACGCTTACCATACCGAGGCCATGGACCGCGCCATGCAGGGCGGCATCGACGATGTGGGCTGCGGCGTGCTTTTTGGCCTTAACCTTTATAAATATGATTTTGTGGGCCTTTTGATGCATGCCGAACATTTGGAGGCCGTCTATAACTGCGGGCCGCACACCATCAGCGTACCGCGCGTGCGTACTGCGGACGATATTGACCCCAACGAGTTCAACAACGCCATTTCCGATGAAATTTTCCAAAAGATTGTCGCCGTGCTGCGCATTGCCGTCCCGTATACCGGTATCATCATCTCCACCCGCGAATCGAAACGTACCCGTGAAAAGGTACTGCACTTGGGCGTTTCCCAAATCAGCGGCGGTTCCCGCACCAGTGTGGGCGGCTATGCCGAAGAAGAGGAGGAAGAAGAAAACTCCGCTCAGTTTGACATAAGCGATA
>CAMMKL010000257.1 GCA_946497265.1 uncultured Clostridia bacterium
GGGCAGGTCGCTGATGGGATTGTTCGGAATCGGCAGCGAAGAAATCCAGGTGGCGGATCAGGCACAGCTTTATTTGAGCGTTACCTCCTCTTTTTATATCTTATTCGGTTTATGGAGCGTCTTCCGCAACGCGCTACAGGGTATGGGGTATACCAGGATTCCCATGCTTTCCGCTGGTCTGGAAATTGTGCTGCGTATTATCTGTTCGTTTGGGTTTACTTCCTTCGCCGGTTTTTTGGGGATCAGCTTTGTAGATCCCGTCACATGGGCCGGCGCGTTGGCTCTTTTGATGACGGGTTATTTTGCGGCCATCAAAAAGGTAACGGCATTTCAGAGGCAGTCCGCTAACCCGGACACAGAAGGGCAAACTCCATAACGCCCTATACTTTATACAAAACCCCCGCCAGTCGTCAAATCTGATCGTCCGGCGGGGGATATCTTTGAAAGGATACCGCTTTTCCTTCTTATAGCGAAGGGGAAAGCGGTTTTTTGTTTTTTCCACGCTTAATCCAAGCGACCGTGTCGCGGATGGTTTGATACAAATCACGAGGATGGTAATCCAGTTCCTTTGTTGCCTTATCGTGGGAAAACCGGTCGTTACTCGATAGGGTATAAAGGGAATAACTGGTATAAAGCGGACGCTGCTTTCTGCGTTTGGCTATCCATTGAAACAGGGGAGCGGTCGCGCGGGCCATCCACATGGGAAGCACCGGCAACTTTTTACCACCCTCAATTTCCTGTGCAATCGAGAGGACGTCTTTGATCTCATAATGGCGGTTGGATAGGATATAGCACTCGCCCGGCTTCCCTTTCTCCACTGCGGCCAAACAGCCGCGGGCAACATCGCGCACATCGACAAAATCGTAGCCGCCGCGTACGCAAGCGGGAAGTTTGCCGCGGATATAATCCTTCACAAGCTGCACCAAATGATTTCCAGTAGAATCATACGGCCCCAAAATGCCGGACGGATGTACTACAACCGCATCAAGCCCTTGTTTTGCCGCGTCTAGTACAATCTGCGTGGCTTCCGCTTTGGTTTTGGCGTACCCTCCTACCACTTCCTCCGGAGAAAAATGGTCAATTTCCTGAAGGACGCGCAGCTTTTTTTCCGGAATTGCGTGAACCGAGCTTACATACACAAGGCGCGCAACCCGGTACTGTATGCAAAGCTCCACCAAATTACGGGTGCCGTTTACATTTACATCGTACAATAGGCCGCTCACCTCGTTGGAAATATCCACAATACCGGCAGTATGGATCACGACTATCTCCCGGCCTTGCGTATTTTCAAACAAAGGTTGTAAGCTCTTTTTGTCACGGACATCACCGCGTATATAAACCGTCCCATCCTTTTCCTCAACTTCTTCAGACGGCAGGATCAGCCCCCTGACCTGTTGCCCTTCTTCCCGAAGCATCCTGACAATGGTATTTCCCAAATGGCCTTTGGCCCCAGTAACAATATACAAACGGTTCATGATACACACTCCTTTGATATAACATACACCGTGTTGATTTTCCTTCTCACTTGTATTATAATAGTGCCAACGTTGGGCAGCAATATGCAGTTTTTCCGAGAATGTATAGATAATCAACACTTCCGACACCCCTTGTTGAAAAGGAGACGCCGTTCATGAAAAAGTTAGGAAATGACCACCGCACTCAGGTAACCAAAATGCTGATTCGCCGGGCATTCACCGAGCTGTTAAAACAAAAGCCCATGCAGAGCATTTCCATTAAGGAATTATGCGAAAAGGCCGGTATCAACCGGGGTACCTTCTATGGCCATTACACGGATATCTACGATTTGCTTGAGCAGTTGGAAGACGAAATGCTGGCCGATTTTGAAAAATCCCTGGAACCGCTCTTGACTGCAAAGGACCGAAACCTCAACCCGGTGGAAATCAGTACGGAAATCTTTCAGTGCATCAAAGACAATTCCGATCTTTGTACGGTAACGCTGGGGGAATTTGGAGATAAAAAATTCGCTTTTAAACTGCTTAACATCGGCAGGGAAAAATGCCTGCAATCCTACGCGAGGTATTTTAAAAATACCTCTCCCAAAAAGATCGAATGCTTTTACTACTTTGTCAGCGCCGGCTGTATCGGGTTACTGCAAAAATGGATCTCCGACGGTATGACCACTTCCGCTAATGAAATCGCCCAGATGGCCGAGGGCATTATGCTACACGGAATTGGTTTTCTGGCGGAAAAAGCAGGCGGAGCGGAAGATACAGGAGAAACAAAATAAAAACGGGAGCTCCTATCTATCAGGAGGCTCCCGCTTTTTTATAAATTAAGACATACGCATCAGATATTGGCAGTAGACATATACATTCTGAATCTTTTTGGCCTCTACCCCATCATCCGCCTGAATAACGGGCTGTGTCTCTGAGGGAGTGATATACAGCTTAAATACAATGGCATCCTGTCCTACCCGCATATTCCGGATGTGCTTGTAGGAATACTTTCTTTTTTCAATCTTTAAATATTGGAAGATAACCGTCTCAATATCGGTATTCGAAAAACAAAGCAGGACGTCGTCTTCATCATGTACTTCAATGATGGCTTTTGCTTCCTCAAAGGAAAGGTTTTGACACTTGAACTCTCCCTGGTTGAGTACGGACATCATATTACTGTTGTCCAACAACAGCAACGGCTTTTTTTCTGACATAACACCATCCCTTTTCATAGATTTTTCTATAGTATACAAGATTTTCCATGATATGTAAACAATTGTATAAATATTAACAATTGAGCCGCTGCTTATCTCTTAACAACCCCTAACCAATAGAACGTTATTTGATAAAACAATCCGGCCCTGCCGTATGGCATGGGCCGGATTGTTGGTTCAAAACCCTAATAGGATATGAACTTAGTGTTTGCGCTTTATGAGCAATCCGCCAAGTGCGGCAACCGCCAGCAAGGACATGGCCGCAATGGGCGCGCTGTCGCCCGTGGTGGGCACCTCGTCGGTTGCTTCCTTGCCGTCGGAGCCGGTTCCGTCCTGGGAAGAAGCATTGCCGTCCGGCTTGCTGCTACCGGGGTTCGAACTTTCGCCGGAACCATCGCCCGGAGTCGGGTCTTCCGGTTCGGTAGCGGCCGGGACAAGCTGTGCCTTGGCGATTGCCATCTCGGCTACCATCGCGTTGATCA
>CAMMKL010000258.1 GCA_946497265.1 uncultured Clostridia bacterium
GGTGCTCGATCAGAATAGACCGCTGTTTGTTAGGGAGGATGAGCCGCTCATTGGGCTGCTCAAAGCATCGTATCGGGCGGTAACCGGTGAGGAACCCGGCCTGTACGCAACCGGCGGCGGTACCTATGCGCGCAGGCTGGGCGGGCATGGGGTGGCTTTCGGCCCGGTGTTTCAGGGAGAGGAGTGCCGTTTGCACAACGCAAATGAAAGGATAGACATTGAACATTTTATGCTGCACGCCCAGATCTGCCTGGAAGCCATGTATCGTATGCTGACGCAATGAGGAAGTGCAAATGGAAAAGAAAAAGTATCCGGTGATTACACTGGAGGACATCATAAAAAATGAACAGGTACGCACGTATATCGAACAAGGAAATGCTTTTTTGGGGGAAATCGGTTTTACAGAACATGGTTTTGCCCATGCCAAACGCTCCTCAAATTACGCGAGCAATATTTTAAAGAGCCTGGGCTATGATGAGAGGGCCTGTGAGTTGGCGGCCATTGCAGGCTATATGCATGACATCGGCAACGTGGTAAACCGGGTGGCGCACGCCCAGAGCGGGGCACTGATGGCCTTTACTATATTAACCAACTTGAATATGGATCCGCAGGAGATTGCACAGATAACGGCCGCTATCGGGAACCATGACGAAGGGACTGCGGCGGCGGTCAGCCCAATCGCGGCGGCGCTTATCCTTTCCGACAAAGGGGATGTGCGGCGTACCCGCGTGCGGGATAAATCGAGCGTGGACATCGACATCCACGACCGGGTTAATTATGCGGTGGAACGTGCTTCCATGGAGATTGATACCGAAAAGAAAACGGCCTTGCTCACCATAGCGATCGACACGTCGATCTGCCCGGTGATGGAATATTTTGAAATTTTTTTGAGCCGTATGACGTTGTGCCGCAGCGCAGCGCGATATCTGGGGCTTTCGTTTGAACTGGTCATCAACGGGGTGCGGCTGCTGTAAGGAGGGGTTATATTGACGGCGGAAACAAGAATCAAACAGGAGGCCCTTGCCCGGCTGCGGGCTGCAAACTGGGGCAAAGCGGTGGCGGTTACCGTCGCGCTGCAAATTCCGGGCATGGCCCTTATTTTGTTCAATGGGCTGCTTGCGTATATATTCGGTATGTACGCTTTGCCTGCAAACTTACAGGCCGCCCGCCTTTTTCTTATACATTATCAGGAGCGTGTCATTCTTTGGTTAACGAGTCTGTTGATTCTGGCGCTTTTTGTGTGGGCAATTTCCGCACCTCTGCGTCTGGGAGCCGCCCGATGGTATTACAAATCTTCTATGGGGGAGGAAGCGTCGGTTCAAGAGCTGTTTTCTTTTTACAATGGAAAAGGCTGGAAGAGGGCGCTGGGGTTGGAACTTTCCGTGTTCCTGAGGTTGTTCGGCTGGTGGCTGCTATATCTACTGCCGGGGGTTTTGCTTTTTGCCGTTTCCACGCTACCAGGCCAAGCGATTCAAACGATTACCCTTTTGAGGATGGGAGGCGCTGTGTGCATCATGGGGGCGCTTACCGCAGGCGTTTGGAAAGCGCTGGGCTATTTTGCCGCCCGCACTGCGGCGGTAAAATGGGAAGAAGCCGGCGTAAACGAGTGCATCCGCGCTTCCATGCAGGCGATGAAAGGCCGCAAGGCTTCGGTATTTGTACTGGTGCTGTCTTTCCTTGGTTGGGCCTTGCTCTCCTTTTTTGTATTGCCCATCCTGTTCGTACAACCCTACTTTGAAATGAGCCGGACCACCTGTGCCAAATGGCTGCTGGTAACAGAAGAAACTGTGAAATAAAGATGCCGTTCAGTGCTTGCTGTAAGCTTGATTGATGAAATAACAAACTTTAATTTTATTATGTGGGTATGCTTATGAAAATAGAGATAGGAAAAGATTTTCCGAGGTATTTTACACCTTTATATCAAGAAGAATTTGAATTATTTTCACATTTTGAAACGGCAGCAGGCATACCAACCGTTTTATTTGCAATTACTACATGGAAAGAAAACGGAAAACCGAACGTTTGCTTTCACGCATGGAGTTGTTTTCATGGAGATAAGACCGCTTTTTTTGCCGTTATGGGCAATTTATATCAACACACGCATACTTATGCAAATATCCAACAGGAAAGGTGCTTTTGTATCAATTTTCTTCCAATGAGTTATTACGATGATTTGATCAATACAATAAATCAAAACGACTATGAGGTAGATGAATTTGCAATAGGAAGTTTTACGCTTTCTGATGCGAAAACGATTCATGCACCAGTTATTCAAGAGGCTTTTATCAATATGGAATGTACCTTGAAAGAGATACAGGATTTAAGTGGTGCAGGGATTACAGCGATGATTATTGGACAGGTACAGCATATTTCTGTTGAGAAAGAATATGCACAGGGCTATGAACAAAGATATGGAAAAGAAGGCTTTATGATGTTGATACCAGGACCTCAAAATCTTGCTACCGGAGAACCAAACCAATCTGCGATTGCTACTATAAATATTGAAAAATATGATTAATTATATTTTTATTTAGAGAATTATAGAAAACGATAATTTTTCGAATAGAGAAAATGGTATGTTTGTAATGGTTTTAACTTAATATCAGATAGATTTCTGCAAAATACAGAGCAATTATTTTACAACTTTAAAAACTGCAATAGATAGATTTTGTGGAACCGTGCGGTACATAAAGCCAATAAAGGATGAAGCTTTTTAGAACTCGACAACTTCATATTCACTTTTTGAGCGGTTAGTCTATTATGATTGACCGCTTTTTTATGCAGAAAAGGACGTCTTGTTTGGTGCCTAAGTAGATTACAATAATGTGTGGTTCCCTTTTATTTGGATTACAAACGTATTTCACGTTCACTTCAATGTAACGTCGGTTTTTTCAACGCTACGTTTATGGAGTATCCTACATCTTTGTGGTATTATACAAGTTGAAGGAAGGTGAATATATTGAACGCTCAAAAAACAGGGAAATTGATTGCTTCCATAAGAAAAGAACAAAATCGTACCCAACAGGATTTAGCGGAAACATTAGGGGTATCAAGTGCGGCTGTATCAAAATGGGAAAGGGGGGGTTCACTTAGATAAAGATACCACATCAATCCCACGCTGACTTTTGCTC
>CAMMKL010000259.1 GCA_946497265.1 uncultured Clostridia bacterium
ATCCACTACGATGCTTGCAATGTCGTCTCCCTGACGGATAATGGGGGCGCGCACGCCTCTGGAAACGGTTCCAACAAGTCTTTCCATGTTTTAATCCTCCAATATTTTTCAACAAAATTACGCGGGCAACCGGGTGCAATCCCGCGGACTATGGGTTGCCAGATCAATTGGTTTCTATTATAATACAAATTGTTCCATAAGTAAAATAGATAAATCAAATACAGTTTATAAGCGGGGGTTATATGCATGGTCAAATTGGAATGGTACCGCATTTTTCATGCGGTGGCCTGCTGCAAAAGTTTTTCCGCGGCGGCCAAGCAGCTGTATTTATCCCAGCCGGCGGTCAGCCAAGCAATCAAGCAATTGGAGGAAGAGCTTGGCTGTAAATTATTTTCCCGCACCGGCAAAGGGGTAGCGCCCACAGTGGAAGGGAACCTTTTGGCGGAACGGGTGGCAGCCGCGCTGGAATTGATTGCAAGCGGGGAAGAAAAGCTGCGTCGGATGAAAAAGCTGGAATGGGGAAGCTTGAAAATTGGTGTGGGGGATACGGCTGCGCGTTCCTTTTTGCTGCATTACCTGGAACGCTATCACACCAAACACCCCCAAATCCATCTCTCTACCATCAACCGAACAAGCTACGAGTTGATTTCCTTGGTGAAAAAAGGGCAACTTGATTTGGCGGTTATTAATTTGCCGGTGGAAGACGACGCACTGGAGATCGTGGAGTGCTTCGACGTGCAAGATATCTTTGTAGCGGGGGAAAAATACGCCCGGCTGAGAGAGCGGGAACTTTCGTTAAAGGAGGTGGCCGACCTCCCGCTCATAATGCTGGAAAATAAGGCGAATTCCCGCAATTACGTGGATCGCTATTTTCATTCAAAGGGGATTGACCTGCACCCGGATATTGAGCTGGGGGCGCACGAACTGCTTTTGGAATTCGCTACGGTAAACCTCGGTGTCTCCTGCGTAACACAGGAATTTAGCATGGATTATCTTCGCAGCGGTAAGCTGTTTCCGTTACGGTTGCGGGAACCCTTACCCAAACGGAGTGTGGCGTATTGTTACTTGAAAAATATTTCTCTTTCCTTAGCTGCCCGTGAATTTGTAGATATGCTGCCACGCAAAAAAGACGGGTATCCTGGATAAAAGGATCTGCCATACAACTGATTTTTATGTTATACTGAATATCAACCATTGTTCTGGAAGCAAAATGGGGCTTCCCGTGGTGATCAATTCATTAATAAGGGAGGTGGCCTTTTGAATATTTCTATGGCTTCCATTGATTACAGAAAGGCGACGGTTGCGCAAAGGGAGCGTTTTTCCTTTACTAAGACTGCGGCTGCCGACGCGGTGCGGCGGGCAGTTGAGGAATTCGGGGCGCAAGGATGCGTGCTGCTTGTCACCTGCAACCGAACGGAACTGTGGGTAACCGGTAGGGATTGCCGGCCATACGAGCTTTTATGCAAATTAAAAGGCTGCGGCCTTAACGACTACGCAGGATACTTTGTCACCAGGGAAGGTGGGAAAGCCGTGCAGCACCTTTATGAGTTGGCTTGCGGGCTGGATTCCCGCATTTTTGGAGAAGATCAAATCCTAACCCAGGTAAAAGAGGCGGTCGCGCTTTCCCGGGAGCAGCATGCCGCCGGAAGCGTGCTGGAAGCCCTTTTCCGCAGCGCAGTCAGCGCAGCAAAACGGGTAAAATCCACTATGCGCCTGTCTTCTGCGGCGCCCTCGGCGGCTGCCAGTGCAGTTGAATTGCTTAAAAGGGAATGCAACGGCCTAAAGGACGTGCCCTGTTTGGTGATCGGCAACGGCGAAATGGGAAGGTTGGCGGCGGAATATTTGGTAGACGAGGGGGGGCTGGTGAGCATGACGCTGCGGCAATACAAAAGCCGGGAGGCAGTCATTCCCGCCGGATGCCGGGTGATCCCATATGAGGAACGCCTTACCTATTTGCCTCATATGCGCGCGATCATCAGCGCGACGCTCAGCCCGCATTATACCCTGCGCCGGGCGGAATTGGAACGCCTTCCGAAAGCGCCGCGCTGTTATATCGATCTGGCGGTGCCGCGGGACATTGACCCGGAGATTGCGCTGCTCCCCGGCGCAAAACTGTATGACATTGATACGCTGGGCATATCCGCTGTACGGGAGCAGGAGGAGAGGCAGGCGGAGAAGGCGCGAGGGATCATTGCCGAATATCGAAAGGAATTTGAAAACTGGTATTTTTTTCGGGGCTATGTGCCTTGGATCCAGGAGATCAGTTATCAAACGGCATTGGATGCGGACAGCCGTCTGCGTCAGCCGCTCCAAAAGCTTGTAAAGGACAGAAACACAGAGGAAGCGTTACAGGAGCTTATGCACCAGGCTGGAGAAAAGGCGGTAAGCCGGCTTTTGTATGGGCTGCGGGAAAATTTGCCACACAATGCTTGGGAGGAATGCCTGAATGGCCTTAAAGAGGCGGCTTATAAAGGGGAGGAGCTTTACAAGCCTGTATCTTCCCTTTACGGTCCGAGTTTGCCCGCAAAAGAGGAAGAACAGCCCGAAAGCCTGAAATTCCCGATATACGTCGATCTCTTTCAAAAGCCGGTCGTCGTTGTCGGAGGAGGTAAGATTGCAGCGCGGAGGGTGGAAACGCTGCTTCCGTTTGGCTGCCGGGTTACGGTCGTTTCCCCATCGCTCTGCGCACGGCTGGAAAACCTAAGGGATGAAGGGCGGATCGCCTACCGGGAACGCAAATTCCGCCCAGGGGATTGCACCGGTGCGGCGCTGGTAACCACCTGTACCGACGACCGTGATGTTAACCGCCAGGTAGCGGAAGAATGCGCACGGATAAGGGTACCGGTAAGCGTGGCTGATCGCCGGGAAGAGGGTACGTTTTATTTTCCGGCCGTCATAACAGACGGCGAGGTGACGGTGGGGGTGGCCTCTTGCGGAAGTAAGCATTCCGACGTCCGCCGTGTGGCCGACGCTATCCGCGCGAGGAAAAACGAGATATTCGGAAAGAAGGAGAACGAAAGATGAAGCGCACGATTCGCATAGGCAGCCGGGAAAGTAGGCTGGCTGTCCGGCAGGCAGAGATCATCATCGACCGTATCCACC
>CAMMKL010000260.1 GCA_946497265.1 uncultured Clostridia bacterium
GGCTTCCCCCAGCACCACCATCAGCTCTTTGGCGTCCTTGCCCCTGGCGTACGCGGCGAAAAGCTGGTTCATGGTGTTGGCGTGGTCGGCTCTCGTTTTGCCTGCCCCGATCCCCTTATCCTTTAACCGGGAAAGCGAGGGGAGCACGTCGATCGGCGGGGCAATGCCTTTGCGGTACAGCTCGCGGCTTAATATAATCTGGCCTTCCGTAATATAGCCGGTCAAGTCGGGGATGGGGTGTGTCTTGTCGTCCTCCGGCATGGTAAGAATGGGGATTAACGTAATGGAACCGTTTTTCCCCTTCTGCCGCCCGGCCCTCTCATAAAGGGAAGCCAAATCGGTGTACATATAGCCTGGATAGCCACGACGGCCCGGTACCTCTTTGCGCGCGGCGGAAACCTCGCGCAAGGCGTCCGCATAGTTTGTGATATCGGTCATAATAACCAAGACATGCATATTCTTTTCAAATGCCAGATATTCTGCCGCCGTAAGCGCCATTCTGGGCGTGGCGATTCGCTCAATAGCGGGATCGTTCGCCAGATTTATAAACAGAACGGTACGGTCAATCGCTCCCGTTTCCTGAAAGCTTTTGATAAAAAAGTTGGATTCCTCAAACGTAATGCCCATGGCGGCAAAAACCACGGCAAACGGTTCGCTGGTACCGCGCACCTTCGCCTGGCGGGCAATCTGCGCTGCCAGGTTGGCGTGCGGCAGGCCGCTGGCCGAAAAAATGGGAAGCTTTTGGCCGCGCACCAGGGTGTTCAAGCCGTCGATAGCCGAAACGCCCGTTTGTATGAATTCCTGTGGATAATCACGCGCGGCCGGGTTCATAGGAAGGCCGTTAATGTCCATCCGCGCGTCCGGCAAAATTTCCGGTCCGCCGTCAATCGGGCGGCCGAGGCCGTCAAACACACGGCTGAGCATATCTTCCGATACGCCCAATTCCATACTCCTTCCCAAAAAACGGACTTTGCTGTTGCTCAAATTAATGCCGGTCGAGCTTTCAAACAGCTGTACCATGGCGTTGCCGCCGTCAATTTCCAATACCTTACAGCGGCGTTTTTCTCCATTAAAAAGCTCGATCTCCCCAAGCTCGTTGTAGGCTACGCCCTCTACGCCACGCACCAGCATCAACGGGCCGGCAACTTCTTCTATGGTTCGGTATTCTTTTGGCATTAGAAGTCCTCCCTTTCTGTGACGGCGTTTAGTTGCGCGGTGAGCTGTTCCAATATGGCGTCATATTCCGCATGGATGCCGTCATCCGGAGTGTATTTAAATCGCCCGATGCGTTCGCGCACATCCAGATTCACAATGGCATCTACCGAAGCTCCCTTTTGCAGTGCGCCTGTGGAAAGGCGGTAAAAATCCATCATCAGCGTCATCATTAGGCGCTGTTTTTCCAGGGACGTATAGGTGTCTACCTCGTGAAAAGCGTCTTGGTGCAGGAAATCTTCCCGTATCGAACGCGCAGCTTCCAATTTAAGACGGTCGGGAGCCGATAAGGAATCCATTCCGACAAGCTGTACCACCTCTTCCAGTTCCGCTTCATCCTGTAATAACCGCATAAGCTTACCGCGCAGCTGCATCCAGTCGTTCCCAACCTGCTTGTTAAACCAGTTAGAGAGAGAGTCAAGATAAAGCGAGTAGCTTGTAAGCCAGTTTACCGCCGGAAAATGCCGTTTATAGGCCAGAGAGGAATCCAGGCTCCAGAATACCTTGACAATACGTAGGGTAGCCTGCGATACCGGTTCCGAAATATCTCCGCCCGGCGGGGATACCGCCCCGATGACCGAAAGCGCGCCTTCGCGTTCTTCGCTTCCTAAGGTAACCACACGGCCGGCACGCTCGTAAAACTGTGCCAGACGGCTTCCCAAATAAGCAGGGTACCCCTCCTCACCGGGCATTTCTTCCAGTCGGCCGGACATTTCGCGCAGCGCCTCCGCCCATCGGGAGGTGGAATCCGCCATCAAAGCCACAGAATAGCCCATATCCCGGAAATATTCGGCAATGGTGATTCCGGTATAGATGGAAGCTTCGCGCGCTGCCACGGGCATGTCGGAGGTATTTGCAATCAGCACGGTGCGTTTCATGAGGGAATAGCCTGTTTTAGGGTCCACAAGTTCCGGGAATTCATTTAGAACGTCGGTCATTTCATTTCCACGTTCGCCGCATCCGATATATACCACAATATCGGCATCCGCCCACTTGGCAAGCTGATGCTGCACCACTGTTTTTCCGCTGCCGAAGGGTCCGGGTACTGCGGCTACCCCGCCCTTTGCGATGGGAAACAGGGTATCGATGACGCGCTGGCCCGTAACCAAAGGCATATCGGGAGAAAGCTTACGCCGATAGGGCCGGCCGACTCGCACCGGCCATTTCTGTACCAGAGTGACCTCCCTTTGGACGCCGTTGGGGGTATCGATAGCCGCTACCGTTTCTTCAATGGTAAAATCCCCTTCCTGAATGGAGGACACCTTGCCCACCACCCCGTTGGGAACCATGATCTTATGCAGGACGATCTCGGTCTCCTGTACGGTTCCGAGGACATCCCCCCCTGTAACCGAATCTCCCACTTGAACCGCCGGCATAAAATGCCATTTTGTTTTTCGCTTAAGGGACGGAACCTCTACGCCGCGCTGCAGGCTGTTTCCGGAAATCCGCATAATATCGTCCAATGGGCGCTGGATTCCATCAAAAATACTGCCGATCAACCCAGGCCCCAGCTCTACGCTCATAGGTTCCCCTGTGGATTCTACCGGCGCACCCGGCCCCAGGCCGGAAGTCTCCTCATATACCTGAATGGAGGCTTGATCCCCGTGCATTTCTATGATCTCGCCGATCAGCCGTTGGTCGCTGACGCGTACCACATCAAACATATTGGCGTCGCGCATGCCCTGCGCGATGACAAGCGGCCCCGCCACCTTTTTTATTGTACCTATGCTCACGCTTTTCACCTGTTTCTTATCAAAATCAAATCAAGTATCGTTAAAAATAATATCGGAACCAACCGCTTGTTCCACAGATTTTTTCACCATCTTGATGCCGATGCCCGTATTTCCGGAGATTCCCGGAAACGGGATGATCGCCGGGAGCGG
>CAMMKL010000261.1 GCA_946497265.1 uncultured Clostridia bacterium
ATGGGATGGATCTCCTTGATCTTCTTTTTGCAAATCTTGGTAATGCAATAGAATATAAAGCCTGCTGCAATACCATAGGAAATGCTGTAGCAGATCGCCATGAATACGCCCGCAAAGAACGCCGGGACAGCTTCGTTGAAATCATCCCATTGGATTTCCTTAAACGCCGACATCATCATAATGCCGACAACCACCAATGCTGGAGCGGTAGCGGCAAACGGGACCGCACTGACAAAGGTTGCCAGGAAAGCACTAATGGCAAAACACAGCGCTACCACTACACTGGTAAGCCCCGTACGCCCACCGGCGCCGATGCCCGCAGCGCTTTCTACATAGGTAGTGGTGTTGGAGGTTCCAAAAATTGCGCCAATGGATGTAGCCGTAGCGTCCGCAAACAAAGCCTTGTCCATCTTGGATTTAAAGCCGGAGTTGGTTTCCATGGCGTGTTCATCCTCATCGCTGAAGATCCCGGTACGCCGGCCGGTACCGATAAAGGTCCCAATCGTATCAAAGGTATCGGAAAGGCTAAACGAAAAGATGGTAACCAGCACCAGCGGAATCTTAGCCGCATCAGAGAACAGCGAGCCCAAGCCTTCACTGGTAAAAATAGCGCCGAATGTGGTCGGCAGCTGACGGCAAGCTTCGGTAAAGCTGACGGTTTCCGTCGTTACGGTAACTCCCATCGGGATGCCAATCAGTGCCGTTGCAACAATGCCGATCAGGATCGCCCCTTTGACCTTGCAGACAAGCAGGATGATCGTCAATGCTAAGCCGATCAAGAAAAGCCAAAACGAGGGCTGGTCCAAGGTTGCCAATGCAGGCACGCCGGAATCAAAACGGATAATCCCAACATTCAGCAAACCAATATACGCAACAAAAATGCCGATGCCGCCGCCAATTGCATTCTGAAGGCTACGGGGGATCGCTTTGATGATATATTTGCGGACTTTTGTCACCGTAATGACAATGTTAATCAATCCGCAAATAAACACCATGGATAACGCCTGCTGCCATGTAAAACCAAGGGTAAAGCAAACCGTATAGACAAAAAACGCATTTAGCCCCATTCCCGGCGCCTGCGCATAAGGAACGTTGGCGACCAGCCCCATAATTAACGTTCCTATAATTGCCGAAATGATGGTCGCCAGGAAAACGGCTCCCCATTCCATACCTGATTCGCTTAACAGCTTAGGGTTGACTGCAATGATATACGCCATTGCAAAAAATGTTGTCAAGCCGGCTACGATTTCCCGGCCCGCCGTGGTCCCGTTTTGTTTTAGCTTAAAAAACCTCTCCATAACACTACCTTCCTTCTTTCTTTTTACCGCTAATATAAGATACCCCTGTGGATTTCCTTCAAAAGGAAACGCCGCGCTGTGTTGGCGTGCAAAAACCAGCGGTGTGCACAAACCAACTTTTTTTCCTATTTTAGCATAGAAAGAGGGTAGATGCAAGAAAATTCGCCACGATTTGAGTACGGATAGATGCCCAGGGCCAGAAGGCAACATGCACCATAATACATAAGGCTCAGAATCCACCGGCAACCATTGTTTTCGACGAAGTGCCGGGCTTTTGTTTTTATAACCGTTTTGATTTCTATTCAATCCGCATGGTTTGCATCTGTTCCTTCGTAATCCCATTTTTCTTTCCATACCTTATCCAATAAGATGTGGAGGCCTTTGTAAACATATTGGGAGAAAGGGGCATAGTGGTATGCAGAGTACGATACTTTGCTTTGGCAATGGATACCGCCATTTGTTTGATTTTTCTTACAGCCAGCATCCGAAACGGGGTATCTAGGATGGCCTCTCCCCCTCCTATTTTCAAAACGGAACCCAATCGGTAACCGTTTTGCCTGCAAAACAAGGCCATCATTTTAATTGCCACATCGGTTTGCCAATCTTCCAAAAAGCCGCAATTGATTAAAACCGAAACAACCGGTTTGCTTCTTGGGGGATTTCGTTCCAGCGTTTTCAAAAATTGCAGCAGTGTTACGGGTATTCCGTCTACATACAGGGGAAAGACAAACATCACATCCGAAACCCCATCCAATTTAGAACAAATTTCACGATGATTTTTCTTGGATATATTAAAGTATTCCGTCTGGCCGCTAAACTTCCCGGAGAATATCTCCGCATAACGCTTGGAATTTGATTTGGGCGCCCTGGGGCTGCCGTTTAAAATCAAAACTCTATCCATTGGGACACCTCGTTTTTTACCGTTTCTTCCAACTGCAATTCCGTTGTAAAAATGACCCGATAACTTTCAAAATTCATGTTGTATGCATTTCTTGCAACGAGCTGTTCAAATATCTCCCGTTCCTCACTGCCCGTGTCGCCATACGCAATAACGGCTGCCTTTTTCGGTACTACTTCGCGCTGGATATGATGCGTCTCCCCATCCAACAAACGTATAAAGGCCTGTTGAATGGGGAGCGCGCGCTCCAGCATGGTTTTCATGGCAGTATCATACCCTCCGTATTTTATGCGGCTGACATAAAGCAAGGTATCGCATTTTGCTATTTCGGGGTAAATTTTCACGGCGTCGTCACGGATCACACATTTTCCAGGAGTTTTTGTCCAACATCCAAAGCAGCCGGTACAGTTTGCTATTTTTAATGACGACAAATCAACGAACTTAATCCCGCCTTCTTTTTTTACAGGAATGTTCAAGGGCCTGTCGCTTACGATGAGTTTCATTGGCCGGATAGCTCCTTTTCTAAAAAGATCTTTTATGGTTATAAGGGAAGGCCATCCCTATCATTATAGGACGCCCTGCATCCGCCCGTCAATCTGTTGTCATGAGAATCTTAACGGCAAAGCTTTCCATCCATCCTAAAAAAGCGATTAAGGAATCCGTTGTTACGAACTATGTATGATGATCCCACAAACTCGCCGTATTTCCTCCATTCTTTTACAAACGGTAAGCCTCTCTGCGTTTTACAACCGTTTCATACTCATGGCATTACAACCGTTAACTGCGTATTTCTACTTCCACACATTCGCCGTATTTAGCTCGATCCTCCTTGAGTTCCTGCAAAATTTCGTTGATCATTTGTGCGCTTGGCCCCAGCTCCTGCGGCAGT
>CAMMKL010000262.1 GCA_946497265.1 uncultured Clostridia bacterium
GTCGAATACGTAGACGCCATCAAGGAGGACATCCACTGGCTGGGCTTCGACTGGGGCGACCGGTTTTACTATGCCTCGGAATACTTCCCCCAGATGTACGGCTTTGCCTGCCGCCTGATCGAGAAGGGCCTGGCCTATGTGTGCGAACTGACCCCGGAACAGATGCGCGAAAACCGCGGCGACCTCACCCACCCGGCGGTCAGCCCTTACCGCGACCGCCCCGCAGAAGAAAGCCTGGACCTCTTCCGCCGGATGAAGGAGGGCGAGTTTGAAGACGGCAAAATGACCCTGCGCGCCAAAATAGACTTGGCCAGCGGCAACTTCAATATGCGCGACCCGGTCATCTACCGGATCAACCACGCCCACCACCACCGTACGGGCGATGAATGGTGTATTTACCCGATGTATGATTTTGCCCATCCGATTGAGGATATGCTGGAGGGCGTGACCCATTCGCTGTGTTCGCTGGAATTTGAAGACCACCGCCCGTTGTACGACTGGGTAATCGACCACGTGGACGGCGACTGCAAGCCCCGCCAGATCGAATTCGCACGCCTGGGCATCGACCACACCGTGATGAGCAAGCGCAAGCTCCGCCAGCTGGTGGAACAGGGCTATGTCGGCGGATGGGACGACCCCCGCATGCCCACCCTGTGCGGCCTGCGCCGCCGCGGGTATACCCCGGCCTCCATCCGCAATTTCTGCGAGCGGATCGGCGTATCCAAGGTCAACAGCACGGTGGATTACGGCTTTTTGGAGCATTGCCTGCGCGAAGATTTAAACCAAAACGCGGAACGCACCATGGCGGTGCTGCGCCCGGTCAAGCTTATCCTCACCAATTACCCGGAAGATAAAACCGAAACCTTCGAGGTGGAAAACAACCCCAACCGGCCGGAAGACGGCATGCGTACCGTAAGCTTCAGCCGGGAGCTTTACATTGAGCGGGAAGACTTTATGGAAGAGCCGGTCAAGGGCTATTTCCGCCTTTTCCCGGGCAATGAAGTGCGCCTGAAGACCACCTATATCGTCAAGTGCACCGGATGCAAAAAGGATGAAAACGGGAACGTGGTAGAGGTGTACGCCGAGTACGACCCCGCCACCCGGGGCGGCAACGCGCCGGACGGCCGCAAAATTAAGGGCACCATCCATTGGGCGGACGCCCGCACCGCGCTGGACGCGGAAGTGCGGCTTTATGAAAACCTGTTCGCGGAAGAAAACCCCGACGCGGGCGACCGGGACTTTTTGGAATGCCTCAACCCGCATTCCCTGGAAGTGCTGACAGGCTGCAAGGTGGAGGCTTCTTTAGCTAACGCCCAGGCCCCGGCCTCCTACCAGTTCATGCGGCTCGGCTACTTCTGCCTGGACAGCAAAGACAGCAAGCCGGGCGTGCTGGTCTTTAACCGCGCGGTTTCTTTGAAGGACGGCTTTAAAAAGAAAAAATAACAAAAAACGGCAGGGAGTAACGCTTTGTAGCGCTGCTCCCTCTCTGTTTTACATGGTTCTCGGCTTTTGCGATATGGACAATCTTCCCATGGTAGGATCGGATGTTGCACATGCCCAAACCAAGGAATCAAAAATGTAAAAATTGTAGCGGGGATTGCTATTTCCGGCCTTGTTTTTTTATCTTTTATCGCTTATACTTAAATTGTAATCCGGCAGGCGGAAAAAACGGCTGCCGACGTTGTAAACAATAATTAGGAGGAATGTTTCATGGCTATTTTAGTAACAGGCGGAGCGGGATACATCGGAAGCCACACCTGCGTGGAGCTGCTCAATGCGGGCTACGAGGTCGTTGTGGTGGACAATCTGTGCAATTCCAGCGAAAAATCCCTGGATCGCGTGCGCGAGATTACCGGCAAGGACCTTACCTTTTACAAGGCGGACTTGCTGGACGAAGCCGCTATGGAGGAAATCTTCTCCAAGGAGCAGATCGAATCCGTCATCCATTTTGCCGGCCTGAAAGCGGTTGGCGAATCTGTGGCCAAGCCCCTGGAGTACTATCACAATAACCTGACCGGCACCTTCATCCTGTGCGACGTAATGAGAAAGCACGGCGTGAAGAACATCGTGTTCAGCTCCTCCGCTACCGTATACGGCAACCCGAAGACCGTGCCGATCCGCGAAGATTTCCCGCTTTCGGTCACCAACCCCTACGGCCGCACCAAGCTCATCCTCGAAGAGGTGCTGACCGACCTGCACACCGCGGACCCGGAATGGAACATCGTTTTGCTCCGCTACTTTAACCCCATCGGCGCGCACAAGAGCGGCAAGATCGGAGAGAACCCCAAGGGCATCCCGAACAACCTGATCCCCTATGTGGCGCAGGGGGCCATCGGCAAGCTCGAAAAAGTAAACGTGTTCGGCAAAGATCACGATACCCCCGACGGGACCGGCGTGCGCGACTACATCCATGTGGTTGACCTGGCGATCGGCCATGTAAAGTCCATCGAAAAGCTCAGGGAGAAGCCCGGCGTAGTCGTTTACAATCTGGGTACCGGCAACGGCTACAGCGTGCTCGACATCATCCACAACTTTGAAAAGGCCTGCGGCAAGGAAATTCCCTATGTGATCGCCCCCCGCCGCCCCGGCGACATTGCCACCTGCTATGCAGATCCCACAAAGGCATACAACGAACTCGGCTGGAAGGCGACCAGGGAACTGGGCGAGATGTGCGAAGACACCTGGCGTTGGCAGCAGCAGAACCCCAACGGGTACGACGATTAATCGGGCAACAGGAAATCAGGATTAAGACGGCTTCAATAAGATAAAGTTTATCGTTTGCGGCATAGCCGGTTCCGGCTATGCCGCTTAGCTTGTAGAGAACAAATGATAAAAGAAAAAGTCATAAAAGCAGACGAAAAAGTTTTCGCCCGCCTTTTTCCATAGGCGGCGGATTCCAAAGGCGGCGCCTTTGGTCGCCCCTCGCAGGGAGCGAAATGCTGGACTTCTAAGGCTCAGGAGGGGAGACAAAACAATCCGGTGGATTGTTTTGTCGTGGGGAACCCTAGCGAGGGGTTCCCCACCGTCCCCCGATGTGTGCCATTTGCTAATAAGGATGGCCTTTTTCGACAGCCTGTGAG
>CAMMKL010000263.1 GCA_946497265.1 uncultured Clostridia bacterium
CGCAGGGCAGGGAGATCAACCGCAACCGTCTGGTAGCCCTGGCTTCGGCAATCGCGTTGGAGGGCAATCCGGGCGGCACCATTGTGACCGATTCCATTACCTCCAGCGGGCTGAAGGATTACATCGAACGGCAGCTGCACGGCGTGCATCATCGTTTCCAGCGCGGATACAAAAATGTTATCAATGAAGCCCTCCGCCTGAACGCCGAAGGGATCAACTGCCCGCTGGCCATAGAGACTTCCGGCCATGCCGCTATGCGGGAAAATTATTTCCTCGACGACGGGGCGTATTTGGTAACGAAAATCATCATTCTGATGGCCAAGCTTCGCCGGGAGGGCAAAGATATTGACAGCCTGCTGGCCACGCTTGCGGAACCGGCGGAAAGCATGGAAATCCGCTTTCCGATCCTGGAAGAGGATTTCCGCGCCTGCGGGGAACAGGTGATCCGCGATTTGAATGATTACGCGCAAAATCAGCCGGGGTGGCGGATTGCGCCGGACAACCGGGAGGGGATCCGTGTTTCCTTGGACAAAGAACATGGAAACGGTTGGTTCCTGCTGCGCTTGAGCGTGCACGACCCCATTATGCCGCTCAATATAGAAAGCGACGGCAAAGGCGGGGCACTGGAAATATTAAAGCAGCTATACGGCTTTATCGTTACCACGAAGGGCTTGGATATTACTCCGGCCAAGAGGAAATTGGAAAAATAACGCGGCATATGGTTCCCAATGGATGTAGGAGGAGAAACATGAAAAATTTTTATAGAATATTGTTGGCGGCATTCCTCGCGGCGGCATGCCTGTTTTTAAACGGTTGCCAAGACATTACCAAAGCGCTTCAGGCGGAGAACCGCGATTACGGCGAGTCGTACGTTGCGCAGCAGCCGGATATGCTAAAGAACACATTTTTTGAATATGCAGTGAAATCGGCGCAGATTGTAACGGAGCTGCCCGACGGCAGTACGGCCGAGGATGAGGGGGACAAAATCCTGGTCGTAGAGGTTGAGATACACAATGTGTTTGGGGAGGAGATCCCCATGTCCAATATGGATTTTGAATTGAAATACCAAGGAATGACCGAGGAATACAGCGGCTATCCTCTGGAAGCGGGTTACCTTGACAGCCAATTGGAAGACGAATGGAATATGGCGGCAGACGCTACCGAGTCCGGCTCGCTTTTGTTTATTGTCCCTTCCGGTGTGACTCAGTTCGGCCTGGAATATGTGGAGCTGTGGGATGACGATTTTGAAGGAAGTACCTACACCATAGAATTTACGGCTGAGGATGCAAGCGGGACGACGAATGCTTAATAATAAAAGGAAGCGCAGGGGCTGTTCGGATTGGACCCGGCGCTTTCTTTTAAAATACGGAAGGTTAGGCGCATGCGCAGAAATGCGATAATAGTGTGGGCAGAATAGGAGCGCCTAAATGAGCCGAAAGAAAGGATGTCGATGGCATGAAACTGGTATCATGGAACGTAAACGGCCTGCGCGCCTGCCTACAGAAGGGCTTTTTGGATTTTTTTAACAGCCGGCAGGCAGATTTCTTTTGTTTGCAGGAAACCAAAATGCAGCAGGGGCAGGCAGAGGTGGAAACGCCCGGCTACCTTCAATTTTGGAACAGTGCTGAACGAAAGGGTTACTCCGGTACGGCGGTGTTCAGCCGGCAAGAACCAATTGCGGTGGCCTATGGCATTGGGAAGGAAGAACACGACGCTGAAGGGCGGGTGATTACCTTGGAGCTTCCCCATTTCTTTTTGGTAACGGTTTACACGCCCAATTCACAGGACGGGCTGAAACGGCTTGCCTACCGGATGCAATGGGAAGACGATTTTCGTGCCTATCTTTTGCAATTGGATTCCCGAAAACCGGTGGTTGTCTGCGGGGACATGAATGTGGCGCATGAGGAAATCGATTTGAAAAACCCGAAGACCAACCGCAAAAACGCCGGCTTTACCGACGAAGAACGCGCAAAGATGACAGAGCTTCTGCAGGCCGGGTTTACGGATACGTTCCGCCTGCTTTATCCGGATAGGGGGGGAGTATATTCCTGGTGGTCCTACCGCTTCAACGCCCGCAAAAACAACGCCGGATGGCGCATCGACTATTTTTTGGTATCCGAACGAATCAAAGACCGCGTGCGTTCAGCAGAAATATACACCCAGGTGCTTGGCAGCGACCACTGCCCGGTGGGGCTGGAGATCGATCTGTAAGCCATAACCTCCGGTTTGTGCCTATTATAAGAAAAAGTGGTGTAAAAGTGTTGGAAGTGTGACGTTTTTGTGATATGATAGACAAGACCGCGTTTTTCACATCAAAATTCAGGAATTTGTTACAGAGTTCTCTGATTTTTAATATATTCGTAACATTTACGGGGCGGCCTTCGTCTAATATGATAATGAAATGCTCGGTCAATCTCTTTTGCTGTGCGAATTGCACAGGCGGATACGATCCGAAGTTCCGCCCCAAGCAGGTGGGCGGTATATAGTGAGGAGTGAAACAAACATGATAGAGGTAAAAAACCTCGTAAAACGGTATGGCGACAAGCTTGCTGTTGACGACGTCAGCTTTACCGTGGAAAATGGAGAGATTTTGGGCTTTTTGGGTCCAAATGGAGCCGGTAAATCCACTACCATGAATATCATCACCGGTTACCTTTCTTCCACAAGCGGCACCGTGACGATTGATGGCTGCGAAATTCTGGAAGACCCCATCGGGGCAAAATCCAAAATCGGCTATCTGCCGGAAGTACCGCCGCTATATATGGATATGACGGTAAAAGCCTATTTGGAGTTTATGTTTGACCTGAAAAAGGTGAAGCTTCCCAAAAAGGCGCATCTGCGGGATGTGTGCGACCTGGTCAAGATCGGCCATGTTTACAACCGCGTGATCAAAAACTTATCCAAAGGGTATAAGCAGCGTGTTGGCCTTGCCCAAGCCCTGCTGGGCAACCCGCCCCTGCTGATCTTGGACGAGCCCACCGTCGGCCTTGATCCCAAACAGATCATTGAAATACGCAACCTGATTAAAAGCCTTGGCAAAAAGCATAC
>CAMMKL010000264.1 GCA_946497265.1 uncultured Clostridia bacterium
TTCCATTCGGGACGCCCCATTGACCCGGCCGTTTACCGGTCGGCCAACGGCCGGGAGTTGCGTTCCCTATGCTGCGCTTTGGTGCGCTTGCCGGAATTGAAACAGCTTTTGTCCGCGGTAAAATCACAGCTATTAACGGCCATTGCACAGCAAATTGACCCCCTTGAAGATATTTGCCGCTTAATTGATGATTCCATCGTAGAGGAACCGCCCTTTTCGGTGCGGGAAGGCGGCATCATAAAGCCTGGATACAACGAAGAGATCGACACCCTGCGCGGCGATATGGACGACGGCAAGGGCTTTATTGCCCGTATTGAAGCGCAGGAACGGGAAAAAACAGGAATCCCTAAATTAAAGGTTGGATACAACCGGGTATTCGGCTATTACATCGAGGTAACGAATTCGTACCGCGATATGGTGCCGGCGGAATACATACGCAAACAGACCCTGACAAACTGTGAACGTTATATCACTCAAGAGCTAAAAGAGCTGGAAGGTCGTATTTTGGGGGCAAAAGACCGTTCCATCCAATTGGAATACCAGCTTTTTGACGCTGTCCGCAAGCAGGTGGCGGGTGAGCTTGCCCGCGTACAGCAGACCGCCCACGCCATCGCCCAGCTTGACGTCCTCTGTTCGTTTGCCGAGTCGGCGGTACGCTATCAATATACTCGGCCGGAGGTAAACCTAAGTGGGAAGATCCTGTTAAAAGAAAGCCGCCACCCGGTGGTGGAAACGCTCCTGGAAGGCGCGCCTTTTGTTCCGAACGACGTTTTGCTGGATCAAAGTGAAAACCGCGTCGCCATCATCACCGGCCCCAATATGGCGGGAAAGTCTACCTATATGCGCCAGACCGCCCTGATCGTCCTCATGGCGCAAATCGGGTCCTTTGTACCGGCCTTACATGCGGAAATCGGTATTGTGGACAGCATCTATACCCGTGTGGGCGCGTCCGACGACCTGGCTTCCGGGCAGTCTACCTTTATGGTGGAGATGAACGAGGTGGCGCACATCCTCAAGCACGCCACTGCCCGCAGCCTGCTGGTGTTGGATGAAATCGGGCGCGGCACCTCGACCTTTGACGGGATGAGCATCGCCCGCGCGGTGCTGGAATATGTGGCCGATCCCAAAAAGCTGGGGGCCAAAACCCTGTTTGCTACCCATTACCATGAACTTACCGCTTTGGAAAGCCTGATTTCCGGCGTTAAGAACTATAACATCGCCGTCAAGAAGCGGGGCGACGACATCACCTTCCTGCGGCGCATTGTACCGGGCGGGGCGGATGACAGCTATGGCGTAGAGGTCGCCAAACTCGCGGGTATCCCGAATTGGGTCATCAACCGTGCCAAGCAAATTTTAAAGGAACTGGAAGCGGGGGCGGCAGCCGCCCCCACCGCCACGAAGGCTGTATCCCAAACGAGCGAACAGGAGGACATGCAGATTTCCATACTGCCTTCGGAGGGTTCGCAGATTGTGGAAAAGCTAAAAGCACTGGATGTTAACACTCTGACGCCGATCGAAGCCATGAACACCTTGTTTGAGCTTTGCCGGCTGGCCCAAGGTTAGGCTTATTATATTCAGGATTTCGTTCTCAATGGATGAAAAGCCACGCTTCAGGGGCCGGGCGTGCCTATGGCTATATTTGCATAACAGTTAAAAGCGTGCACCGTCTGCACCAGTAGACAAAGGAGGGCCTCGGCTTTCCCCCTTGGCGGCAAGCTCTATATTTCTATAAAAGAAAACGTATGTTTTATGGTTTGATTTTCAGCATTTTCTTACAAAGGAGGCGTAGCGTAGCATGGGAAAAATCAATGTACTTGACAAGCATGTGGCCGAATTGATTGCCGCGGGCGAAGTGGTAGAACGCCCCTCTTCCGTTGTTAAAGAATTGGTGGAAAATTCCATCGACGCGGGCGCTAGCAGCATTACGGTGGAAATCCAGCATGGCGGCATCACTTTTATGCGTGTTACCGACAACGGCAGCGGCATCGCGCGGGAAGACGTCAAAAAGGCGTTCCTTCGCCACGCCACGAGTAAGGTGCATCTTCAGGAAGATCTGGACCGGATTGCAACCCTCGGTTTTCGCGGGGAAGCGCTCGCCTCTATTTCAGCGGTTTCCCATGTGGAGCTGCTTACCCGCACGGCGGATGAACTGGCGGGTACAAGCTTCCACATAGACGGCGGGGAAGAAGGGAACTGTGAAGACGCCGGTTGTGCGCAGGGCACTACCTTTGTGATCCGCGATTTGTTTTACAACACCCCTGCGCGCATGAAGTTTTTAAAAAAGGACGTGTCGGAAGGCAACGCCGTGGCGGGCGTACTGGACCGTATGGCGCTTTCCCATCCGGAAGTGGCCTTCCGCTTTCTGCGCGACGGCAAGGAAACGCTGAAAACGCCGGGAAGCGGCAAGCTGAAAGACAGTATCTACGCAGTATATGGCCGGGAATTTACTGCGGGCTTGATTCCGCTCGAATACGAGCTTAAGGGCGTAAGGGTAAGCGGGTTTATCAGCAGGCCGGCCGCTGCGCGCCCCAATCGGAGCATGCAGCATTTTTTCATCAACGGCCGCTATGTCAAAAGCCGTACCGCCTCGGTAGCGCTGGAAGAAGCCTTCAAGGGCTCGATAATGGTGGGGAAGTTCGCCGCCTGTATCCTGCATTTGGAGATTTCCTGTGATTCCGTGGACGTCAATGTACATCCGGCAAAAATCGAAGTGCGTTTTGTCAATGAGAAGCCGATTTTCGACGCGGTGTACCATGGGGTAAAGTCGGCTCTGCTAAAAGGCGACCGTAAGGTGGAAATCCCGCTGAAGCCGGCGGCGCCTCCTACCATACCGGCCGAAGGGCCGCGGCAGCTTTCCCTCCCGGTCAAACCTTCTCATGAACCGGCGGCTTCGTCGGCTATGCCGCGCGTATCGCTATCAAGACAAGAGGAGCAGCTGGAAGTGGAACTCCCCCCGAGCCTGCGCCGCACCCCGGTGGGCGTAGCCCGGCTTTCC
>CAMMKL010000265.1 GCA_946497265.1 uncultured Clostridia bacterium
CGCCGGCAAACTTCTGCTCGTACTCCCCGGGCATCTTCCCGATGAGGGAGCATTTGCCGTGAACCACCTCGTCGTGGGAGATCGGCAAGACATAGTTTTCCGAAAAGGCGTAGAAAAACGAGAAGGTCAGCGCGTCGTGGTTATGCCGGCGGAAATAGGGATCGGTGGACATATACCGCAGCATGTCGTTCATCCAGCCCATATTCCACTTGAAATTGAAGCCCAACCCTCCCATATAGGTGGGCTTGGACACCAGCGGCCAGGCGGTCGATTCCTCCGCAATCATCATCACGTCGGGGAATTCGGCAAACGCCGCCTCGTTTAAGTGCTTTAAAAACGCCACCGCTTCCAGGTTCTCCTTGCCGCCGTATTGGTTGGCGATCCATTCCCCGTCCCGGCGGTTGTAGTCGAGGTAGAGCATGGACGCCACCGCGTCCACCCGGATGCCGTCGATATGATACTTGTCCAGCCAGAACATGGCCGAGGAGATCAGGAAGGAGATTACCTCGTTGCGCCCGTAGTCGAACACACAGGTGCCCCATTCCTTATGCTCCCCCTTGCGCGGGTCGGCGTATTCGTAGCAATGGGTGCCGTCAAACCGGAACAGGCCGTGCCCGTCCCGCGGGAAGTGGGCGGGAACCCAGTCCATGATGACCCCAATCCCCGCTTGGTGGCAGCGGTCGATGAATTTCATCAGATCCTTAGGCGTGCCGTAGCGGGAGGTGGGGGCAAAATACCCGGTCACCTGGTAGCCCCAGGAGCCGTCGTAGGGGTATTCGGTCAGGGGCAGCAGCTCGATATGGGTGTATCCCATCTCCAGCACATAGGGGATCAGCTCGTCACCCAGCTTTTCATAAGAAAAGGGCTTTCCGTCCGGATACTGTTTCCAGGAGCCGGCGTGTACTTCATAGATATTAACCGGACTCTCGTAAATATTCTTCTTTGCCTTGGCTTGCAGCCAGGAAGCATCTCCCCACCGGTATCCCTCCAGGTCGTAAAGGCGGGAAGCGTTGTCGGGGGCGGTTTCGGTATGATACCCATAGGGATCGGTTTTTAAGACCACCTCTTCGTCCCGGGTCTCAATGGCGTACTTATAGATGTCGTACTGGGCGACATCGGCAATCACCGTCTCCCAGACGCCGCCGTCGGAAATGCGGCGCATGGGGTTTGCCTGCGTATCCCAATCGTTGAAGGTGCCCACTACGCTGACGGAGACTGCGTTGGGGGCCCAAGTGCGGAACACCGCCTTGGTCTGTTTTCCCTCCGAAAAAAGATGCGCGCCTAAAAACGCATAGGCTTTATGGTTTTTCCCCTGGTGAAACAAAGCCAGGGGCGCCGAACAATCAAGAAGCTGTTTCTCTGGCATGGGATATCCCTCCATTCCATACTACCGTACGTTTATTTTACCAACTTTTTTTCCAGTTTTCAAGGGGTTTATGGTAATATTCGCATAATCTGTGTGGAAAATAACAAATAAGTTCTATAGAATCTGCACAAATAGCCGAGTTGTTAACGTAATAATTAGCTATTTCGCTGATTGGAAAAAAATGGCGCAGGACACAATTATAGCATAAACACGCCCCGCTGCAATCCTTTTTTTCACATATTACAGAAATATTTGTTTCTCCGTCACAAAACAAGAAACCGGCTTACACAGACCGGAGAGAAACCTCCGGTCTGTGTAACCCGCCAAACGCCGTTATTTGGAAGCGGGCTTTTTGTGATAGCCCATGCGGTTTTCCGCATTTTGAATGAGGTTCATCAAAGAAGAGGCAAAGAGAGGATAATCCTTGAGCAGCTGTTCGGGCGTCATAGCCAGCAGCGCCGGATCGTTCAGCCCCTCCATTCCATTGAGGTCCAGCCCCTCCGCAATGCATTGGGCGTTTGCCTCCGCCAGCTGCATTTCGGCCGTGGCCGTCCCCCGTGCCAGCTGCGGCGGGACCGCAAAGGTGCTCTGTGGATTTTTGGGATTCGCGCCGTACAGGATCCGCAGCATCCGGTAGACCGAAAGCATAAAAAAAGCGGAGACCTCAGTCGTCAGCCCCTTGTTGTTGCAGACTTGCAGCTTGTCGTAGACAATGTTCAGGGAATTGGCGATCAGCTTCTTGTTGAGGGTGGGAAGGACGCTGCCGCGGAACACGTTTTCTTTTCCCGCCGCATCCGGCTCCGGGATATCTTCCACCGTCAGCTGCGCGCCGTTGCGGTCGGGTGTACGTCCGAGCAGGTAGTCGCAGGAAACGTGATAAAAATCCGCCGCCCGGACCAGAAAATCCAGCCCGCATTCGCGGATTCCCTTCTCGTAGTGCGAAAGCAGGGCCTGGGAGATCCCCAACCCCTGCGAGGCGGCCTTCTGGCTGATGCCGCGTTCCTTACGAAGCAAGGTCATTATTCTGGGAAAGCTGCTGTTCATGTGCGAACCCCCATCGTAGGCAGTGCGTACCCATGCCGCCTTTGTTATCGGTAAAGTGCCCCTAAAAACACATTCTACATTATAAAGGGTACAGCGGATTTTGTAAAGCAGATGAAGGTGGGATTTTGTTGTAATTTCTCACAATTCCGGATTTTCCGCCAAACGCGGCGGATTATTTTTGTATAAGTTCCTAAAAAATTGCGCGGGTTTCCCCTGTATGTAAAGCCATTCCAAAAATGGATTCCGCCGGGGGAAACCGGCTGCGGATAGGATGGATCCGCAACCGTGTCCGGCCGCCGGTTCTTATAGAGGGGCCCGGGCCGCCCGGCCTTTCAAAAGGAACTGGGGAAGGCGGCAGGCTGCCTTCTCCGGCGTGTCTACGGGGGAGACGGGCGGCGCCTGCGGCGGCTCACTTGGCCCAGCGCGGCCCTTCCAGCGGGTATAGGCCAAGCGTTCGTGCGGCGGGCGTGCCTAAGCCCCCTGCCGCCGGGCGGGAGACGGACGGCGCCTGTGGCGGCTTACCCGGCCCAGCGCGGCCCTTCCAGCGGGTATAGGCCAACCGTCGGTGTGGC
>CAMMKL010000266.1 GCA_946497265.1 uncultured Clostridia bacterium
TACACCCGGCCAATCCCCCCGGTGGCCAGCAAGCAATAACGCCCGCCCACCATCCGGGGCCCTTCCCGGGTGAGTACACCGGCAAAAAAGCCGTTTTCCGACTTTTCCAGAGAAAACACCAGAGCGTTTTCCATAATATCAATGTTAGGGCGTTTTTGTACCTGCGCGATGAGCTTATCCACGATCTCTTTTCCGGTGGAATCCTTGTGATGGACGATCCGGTGGCGGGAGTGTCCCGCTTCCAGCGTCTTTTTTAGGTTCCCGTTTTCGTCCAGGTCAAACTCGACGCCTTTTTTCCAAATATCCAGCACGCTCTGCGGACCCTGGGTAACCAGCACCTGCACCGCGTCCGGATTGTTTTTGTATTTGCCCGCCACCAGGGTATCTTTAAAATGCAGCTCATAAGCATCGTGTTCCAAATCCAGCACACAGGCAACCCCACCCTGCGCCAGGGAACTGTTGGAAAGTGTGAGTTCCCGCTTGGAAAGCAGGAGCACGCTGGTATCCTCCCCAAACTGCAGCGCGCCGTACAGGCCGGCCGCGCCCGCGCCCACGATGATAACGTCATATTCTTGTTTCACGATCATGCCTCCATTCCCCGCCGGATGGATGCCTCCATTCGCCGGCCACAGCCTTCTCAGCGTCCGCCGTATCGGAGCATATTTTCAATACTGCCGCGCGCGGCGGACAGCAGTTGCCCGTCCAGCTCGATCGTTTGCCCTCCCTTTCCGGTCAGGGCGTCGTACACCCCCTGCAGGGTAGTCTTTTTCATATCATGGCAAGTCAAAAGCTCCGGCTCCAGCTGATAAAGCGCACGGTTGGGGTATTGCCGCACCAAAGCGTCGTATACGCCCCGCTCTGTGGCAATGATCACCGCGTCGCCGCTGCCGTGGATAAAGTCCAGGATCTCCTTGGTGGAGCCGGCAACGTCGGCCAGGCGCACGGCCTCATAAGGGCATTCGGGGTGGATCGCCACCTTTGCGCCCGGATGCGCGCGGCGGGCCTGCTCAATCATCTGCGGGGTAATGGCATTGTGTACCGGGCAGCAGCCGTCCATCAAATGAATCCGTTTTTGAGGCAGCATCGCCTGCACATAGGCGCCCAGGTTCTTGTCGGGGATGAACAGGATATCCTCCTGCGGTACGCGGGCAACGATCTCTACCGCCGAGGAGGAGGTTACGCACACATCGGCCAATGCCTTGAGCTGTGCCGTTGTGTTTACATAGGCGCATACCGCATGATCCGGATGCGTTTCGCGGTAGCGCCGTACCTCGGCTGGGTCGAGCTGTTCCGCCATGGGGCAGCCCGCGTCCGCATGGGAAAGGAGGACTTCCTTTTCCGGCGACAGGATTTTTACGGTTTCCGCCATAAAGCGCACGCCGCACATCAGCACCTTGTTCTGCGGCACATTTTGCGCCGCTTTGGAAAGCGCATAGGAATCCCCCACAATGTCCGCTATCTCCAATATGTCCGGATCCTGATACGTGTGGGCTAGGATCAGCACCCCCTTTCTCTTCTTTTCCTCCATGATCGCCTGCTTTAGTTGCTGCGTATCCATTCTCTCACCCTCATTTGCCTGTTTTCGCCCTAAAAGCCAAAAACCAATTTCTTTCGTTTTATTATAGCATACATGAAAGGCAAAAGGAACCTGTTCGTCACCTGTATTTGAGAATATTGTACAGCTTTTGCTTTTCTTATTATGCATTTTGCAAAATTGATTTTCACGTTGGCGCTATAAACAAAAAAGGACCCGTCTCCTTGGTATGGGACAGGTCCTTCTCCTTTTAATGGACGATTTATACGATCAGGCTCAAGCCGTCCATCTCAGCGGGCTGTGGCAGGCCCAGCACCTTGAGCATGGTGGGGGCAATATCTGCCAGGCGGCCTCCTTCACGAAGCTTGCAGTCGTAATTCACAACACAGAAAGGAACCGGGTTGGTGGTGTGCGCAGTAAAGGGGGAACCGTCCTCCTCAAACATTTTGTCCGCGTTTCCGTGGTCTGCGGTAATCATGGCAACGCCTCCCATTTCCAAGATCGCGTCCACGACCCTGCCTACGCAGGTATCCACCGCTTCCACCGCGGCCTTGGCCGCGTCGAACACGCCGGTGTGCCCGACCATGTCGCAATTGGCGAAATTCAGGATGATGACGTCGTATTTGCCGCTGTGGATGCGGTTTACCAGCTCGTCGGTGACCAAGTAGGCTGACATTTCCGGCTGCAAATCATACGTGGCAACCTTGGGGGAATTGATCAGCGCGCGGTCTTCACCTGGGAAGGTCTTTTCCACGCCGCCGTTGAAAAAGAACGTCACATGGGCGTATTTTTCGGTTTCAGCGATGCGAAGCTGGGTCAGCCCCTTATTGGAGATGTATTCGCCAAAGGTATTGGTTAAGGATTGCGGTTTAAACGCAACTTTCACGTTGGGCATGGTAGCGTCGTACTGGGTCATACAGACGTAAGTCAGCGGGAAAAAGCCCTTCTTGCGTTCAAAACCGGAGAAATCAGGGTCTACAAAGGTGCGGGTGATCTCTCTCGCACGGTCGGGTCGGAAGTTATAAAAGACGATGGAATCGTTCGCGCCGATGGTCGCGCCCTCCGCGCACACAGTCGGGACAACAAACTCGTCGGTGACTTCGTCTGCGTAGGAGTCTTCCACGGCTTTAACCGGGCATTGCGCATGCTTCCCTTCGCCGTACACCATCGCGGCGTAGGCCTTTTCCACACGTTCCCAGCGGTTGTCACGGTCCATCGCATAGTAGCGGCCCATCACCGTGGCAATCTGCCCCACGCCGATTTCCTTCAGCTTGTCCGCGCAGGCAGCGACAAAGTCCCTGCCGGAGGTGGGGGGCACGTCACGGCCGTCCAGCAGGGCGTGTACATATACTTTTTTCAGCCCACGCCGTTTGGCCAGCTCTACGATGGCGTACAGATGGGT
>CAMMKL010000267.1 GCA_946497265.1 uncultured Clostridia bacterium
ATCCATACGCTTGCGCATATAGCCTACGATTTCCAGGCCCAGGTTCTGGCTTTCCTTGCTTTCCCCGTGGTGGTAGCCGGTCAAAGCCTTCAGGGTTTCGGCCAGGCCGATGAAGCCGATGGTCAGGGTACCGTGCTTTAATACCTCGCGCACCTCATCGTCCGGGCGCAGTTTATCGGAGTCAATCCAGACCCCCTGTCCCATCAGGAAGGGATAGTTTCGTACCTTTTTCTGTGCTTGCAGCTCAAACCGGTCCAAGAGCTGCCCGATGACCAGATCAATCTTACGGTCGAGGTCTTCAAAGAAAAGGTCTACGTTTTTGTTGCTCTGGATGGCAATGCGGGGCAGGTTGATGGAGGTAAAGCTCAGATTGCCGCGGCCGAACATGATCTCCCGGGTAGGGTCGTAATAATTGGCGGCCACACGAGTGCGGCAGCCCATATAGGCAATTTCGGTTTCCGGATGGCCGGGTTTGTAGTATTGCAGGTTAAACGGGGCGTCAATGAACGAGAAGTTAGGGAAAAGGCGCTTAGCGCTTACCCGGCAGGCAAGTTTGAACAGGTCGTAATTCGGTTCGCCGGGGTTGTAGTTGATGCCTTCCTTTACCTTGAAAATATGAATTGGGAAGATGGGGGTTTCGCCGTTGCCCAGGCCGGCCTCCGTGGCCAGCAGGACGTTTTTGATCACCATACGGCCTTCGGGAGAGGTATCCATCCCATAATTGATGGAACTGAAGGGGATCTGCGCGCCCGCGCGGCTGTGCATGGTATTCAGGTTGTGTACCAGGGCCTCCATGGCCTGGTAGGTGGCTCGGTCGGTTTCCGATTCAGCATGTTTGTAGGCGAAATGCTGCGCCTTTTGGGCGATGTCTTCCCCATAGCGCTGGGTAAGCAATTGCATTTCGGCTTGCATATATGCTTCGCCGTCTTCCAGCTTCGGCCGGCTGCCGGATGCCGCTTTTGCCTCCTCGGTCAGCTTGCGGGCGGCGGTGTCTCCGTCGCTTTCCCCGGCCAGAAGCTCCAGTGCGCGGCCCAGATTCTGGCGGTACACACGGGCGTAGGTCTTTGCTACGCCTTTTGCAAGAGCGTAGTCAAAATTAGGAATACTCTGGCCGCCGTGCTGGTCGTTTTGGTTGGATTGGATCGCGATACAGGCCAGTGCCGAATAGCTGGCGATGTCGTTTGGCTCCCTCAAAAAGCCGTGGCCGGTGGAAAATCCGCCGGAAAAGAGCTTGTCAAGGTCGATCTGGCAGCAGGTGGTGGTCAACGTGAGAAAATCCAGATCGTGAATATGGATGTCGCCGTTGCGATGGGCTTTGGCGTATTTGGGGTCGAGGATGTACATCTCATAGAACTGCTTGGCGCCCTCGGAGCCGTACTTCAGCATGGTGCCCATGGCGGTATCGCCGTCGATGTTGGCGTTTTCGCGCTTGATGTCGGTGTCTTTGGCGGGCTTAAAGGTCAGATCCTCATAGATCTTCATCAGGCGTGTGTTCATCTCGCGGTGGCGGGTGCGTTCGGCACGGTACAGGATGTATTCCTTGGCGGTGCGGGAATGGCCGTTTTCAATGAGCACCCGCTCCACTACATCTTGTATGTGCTCTACAGTGGGCGTGGTGGCGCCCTCCTGTTCCAGATGCTCACAAACCTGTGCGGCAAGCGCCTTAGAGGCTTCGTAATCGTGGCCGCCGATGGCCTGTGCGGCCCGATAAATAGCGTTTGATATTTTCTCTACGTGAAAAGGGGCGGTACGGCCGTCCCTTTTGATAATGGTCTCAATCATTCGTGTCAGCCTCCGTGGTGTTCCACAACATATAGTGTTATTTTTTCGTAAGCACGTCTAGTATACCCCTGATATAGCGAACTGTCAAGGGCGGGTTTTGTAGATTTGAGACCGTATTTTACAGATGGTTATCGATGTTTTGCGAAGATGGAACGCAGCCAGGAGAGGTCTTCACGCTCCACACAGCAGGTAATTCTAAGGAGAATCAGGTAAAGAAAGAGGGCGCCGCCTGCCTCGGCAACAACCTGTAAAAAAAGATTGGGGAAGCAAAAAATTTTTTGGATTTCCAGTATACGCAAGAGCAGACAGGGAAGAAGGATACAAAGGATTGGTTTCAAAATCCATTTTCCAGCCAAAAACGTCAATTTGGCAACCTTTACAAGCCGGGCAATGCTGAGGGTGGAATTTAGAATTTCGCTGACAAAGATGACAATAATAAGCCCCCACAGGCCGCAGACCGGCAATAGGAAAATAATGAGGACCACCCGTATGCAGGAATCAACCATATTATAGGAGAGGTAGCTTAACTGTTCGTTTAAGCCCTTGAGCATACCGTCCGCCACATGGTCCAGATACATCAAAGGAATGACAAGGGACATTAGGGCGATGTATTTGCCGGAAGTAGCGTCACCGTATATCAGCAGGCTGAAATCATTGGCAAAAAAGAAAAAAATCCCCGTGATCGGAATAGCAAAGTGAAGAGTGAGCTGAAAGACACGGGTCGTTATGTGCCGGATGTTTTGTTTGTGATGTTTGGCGTTCGCTTCGGAGAGCTCCGGGATCAGAAGCATGGAAAAGGACGAAAGAAAGGCGGAGGGGAAGGTAATGACCGGCATCACCATTCCGGTAAGCATACCGTAACCCTGCAGGGAGCTTTCGTAGGTTTCCCCATTGCGTTTTAAGCCCGCAGGGATCAGCATATTTTCCACCATAGAAAGGCCGGAGCGTAAGCAAGAGCTGGCCGTAACCGGTATGCAGATGGAACAGATTTTGCGGAACAAGCCGGGAATGCGGCGGGGCCGGGAACGTTTGCGCCCTACCTCCAGCCGGTAAAGCCAGTAGGAATAACCGCAGGAAACTACCTCGGCCAGCGTAGTCCCAATGACCAGAGCGCAGCAGGCCCAGCCGATTCCTTTTGGAACCAGCCAGCC
>CAMMKL010000268.1 GCA_946497265.1 uncultured Clostridia bacterium
CGTAGTGGCCGGGATCTTTCTGATCGCCTGTTTTATTTCCATCTCAATGGGTACCTCGGTGGGCACCATCGCCGCGCTTGCCCCGATTGCGGTGGGGATCTGTGAGAAGACGGGAATCCCTATGGCGCTGTGTGTGGGCGCGGTGGTATGTGGGGCTATGTTTGGGGACAACCTCTCTATGATTTCCGACACCACCATCGCGGCAGTGCGCACCCAGGGCTGCCAAATGAAGGATAAATTCCGGGAAAACTTCCGGATTGTCCTTCCCGCCGCCGTTGTAACCGTCGTTATTTTTTTAATCCTTGCGGCCAATACTTCTTATCAGTTGCCGGAAACGCTTACCTATCATTGGATAAAGATGTTGCCGTATTTGGCGGTGCTTATCGGTGCTTTGGCAGGCGTAAATGTTTTTTTGCTGTTGACAGGGGGCACGGTGCTTTCCTTGGGGATCGGGCTTGCATACGGAGATTTTGCTTTTGGAGAAGTATTTGGTATTGTGGGAAGCGGTATTGAGGGGATGTATGAAATTACCGTGATCTCTATCCTGGTAGCCGGCGTGGTAGCCCTTGTCCGCGAGAACGGCGGGATTGCCTGGATTTTGCAGTTAATCCACCGGCGGATTAAAAGCAGGAAGGGTGCGGAAATAGGCATTGCCGCATTATCTTCCATTGCGGATTTGTCCACGGCCAACAATACCGTGGCGATCGTGATTGCCGGGCCGCTTGTGCGGGAAATCAGCGGGGAATATGGGATTACGCCACGGCGGTCGGCTTCGCTGCTGGATATTTTCACCTCTGTTTTTCAGGGTCTGCTCCCTTATGGCGCGCAGCTTTTGTCTGCGGCGCAATACAGCGGGCTCACTCCGTTTGCGCTTCTTCCTTATCTGTTTTATCCGATGCTGATGGCGGTAAGCGCCGTGCTGTTTATTGTATTCCAACGGAATCCAAAGCCTTCCGCCGAAGCGGAGGGCAGGACTTAAAGGGATTGCCGTTTTGCCGGGGGTTTAGACGCGTATATTGAAAAGGTTAGGAGGTTACCGCTATGAAGGCGATGGTAACAAAAGAATTGGTTTTGCTGTACGGGATTGAGGAACAAAGCGAACGCGGGCAGGAGATTATGAAGCTGCTTCGCTCCATGCGGGTGGACGCAAAGTTTATTGGTGAGGATGCAATGGGACAAACGGTGGGCTATCTTTGCGGGCTGCCCGGATATTCCAAACAGGAATCAAAGATTCAAGGCGGTTTTCAAGAGGAACTTTTGGTGCTATGCGGTTTTTCCGGCGCCCGCCTCAACCAGCTTTTGGGGTTATTCCGAACATGCGGCGTCCGGAAAGTGGAGCTGAAAGCCGCCGTAACCGGTACCAATCGGGGCTGGACGCTGTCAAAACTCGCCGAAGAAATTCGGAAAGAACACGAATACATGAAAAAAATATAAAATTTACGAAAAGCACTTTGCAATTCTGGGAAAAAGTTGTATAATACAGACAGAACTGAGGCGTTATTCCCAAATAACATACAGAGTAAAGTCCCAAATTTTATTATTTTGAAAGGGGTTATACAACCATGGAATTCAAAGAGCTTATTTCCTCCAGCGATACCGTAGACGTTTACAAATGCGGTGACAAGGCCGTCAAGCTGTTTAAGAAGGATCGTCCCAAAACGAACGCGTTGTATGAAGCGCTCACCCACGCCAGAATCGAATACACCGACCTGCTGATTCCGGTTATCCATGAGGTTTCCGTGATTGACGGCAGATGGGCGATTACGATGGATCTGATCGAAGGCAAAACTTTGGCCGAGCAAATGCGGGAAGATCCGGACAACATCGATAAGTATATTGACGAAATGGTAGAACTGGGGCTTAAGATTCACAAGGAAAAAATGCCTAAGCTCAGCAAGCTCAAGGATAAGCTCGCCCGCCAGATCAACAGCCTCGACTGCATCGACGACGTCAAGCGCTATGAGCTTTTAACCCGTCTGGAGAGCATGCCCAAGCATACCAAGCTCTGCCACTGCAACTTTATTCCCAGCAATATCATTATTAACGAAAAGGGCACCTACATAGTAGACTGGGCGGCTGCCCGCCAGGGAAATGCGAGCGCCGACGTGGCCATGACGTACCTGCGCTTCGCCTTGCAAAACGAAGCGGTTGCCGAGAAATACCTCGACACCTTCTGCAAGAAGACCAACACTTCTAAGAAATATGTGCAGGAATGGATGCCCATTGTGGCGGCGGCCCGTCTGACGGAAGCCCGCCCGGAGGAAAAGGATTTCCTGATGAAGTGGATAGACGTTGTTGCTTACGAATAATCTTACCCTTACATCGTAATCATTGTTAGAATCAAAAGGACAGAAGGCGGCGTTTTCCTCATGCTTTCTGTCCTTTTTACTCAGAAAGCTGTCAGGAAAAAAGCAGATTTTTACAGTATTTTTCCAGTTTTTGTTGCTTTGCATAAGCCCTTGTATTACTTTTATGCGTTTTGCCTATAAAATATATTTTAAAAGCGCAAAGGTTGTCAAACAATAGGGCTTGCTAGGAGCGGGCTTTGTTGTTATAATAAGGTTGTTAAAAAAATAACAGCAATCCCAACAATACGGTTCTGGTTTTCGCAGAGGATGCAATCACGACCCCTTGAAACAATGAATTGGAGGATTAGAAATGGCTAAAAAAGAACAGACAGCCCCCGCAGTAGAGGCCACCGGCCTCGTGGATAATGTGGACGCCCTTATTGCCAAAATGGAAGAGGTCCGCGAAGCGCAAAAGATTTTTGCAACCTATACGCAGGAGCAGGTGGACAAGATCTTCTTCGCCGCTGCTGTCGCCGCGAACAAAGCAAGAATCCCGCTGGCGAAAATGGCGGTGGCCGAAACCGGCATGGGTGTTGTAGAAGATAAGATTATCAAAAACCACTATGCTGCCGAATACATTTAC
>CAMMKL010000269.1 GCA_946497265.1 uncultured Clostridia bacterium
TTGGAGGAAATCTTCATGCACTACTATGCGTAAGGAGGTGTCAGGCATGGTCATCCGGCGCGGCCGGCCGGTAGCGGCGCCGTATTCCCGGCCTGCTTTGCGGAGGGCTTCCGCTTCCTCCCCGAAGAGCTCCACGGTAAAGGGGCCTTCCCCCACGCAGGTGGAGTAAGCCTTCATGATACCGATGGTATGATCCAATTTGTGATTGGGAATCCCCGCGCCGATGGGGGCGTAGGCGGCGATGGTAGAAGAAGAGGAAGTAAAAGGGTAGATGCCGAAATCAATATCGCGCAGCGCGCCGAGTTGGGCTTCAAACAGGATATTTTTTCCCTGCTTGGCCGCTTCGTCCAGGAAAATCCCAGTGTCGCAAATGAAATCTTTTAGCCGTCCTCCGTACGTTTCAAGCCAGTCAAGCACGTCCTGAGTGCTAAGGGGAGCGGCATGGTAGACCCCTTGGAGGTTTAGGCTTTTCCAGTCCAGAATGTGGCTCACACGTTCCTTTAGGGAATTGAAATCAAGCAGATCGCCCATCCTTATGGCTTTTTTCATGTATTTATCGCCGTAAACCGGGGCGATACCGCGGCGGGTGGAACCGTATTTGGCGTCGCCCAAACGGTCTTCTTCTAAAACATCCTGTTGTACATGGTAGGGCAGGCAGATAACGGCGCGGTTGCTGATTTTTAGGTTTTCCGGGGTAATGCGGACTCCGGCGTCGATCAGCTTTTGCATCTCACCACACAAATGGGCCAGATCAATCACCATACCGTTGCCCATCACGTTGACCACCTCGGGTCGGAGAATACCGGAAGGAAGAAGATTTAGAATAAACTTCCCTCGGTGATTGACCACGGTATGCCCGGCGTTGTTGCCTCCTTGGTAACGCACTACAATTTCATACTGTTCGGAGAGCAAATCCACCATGCGGCCTTTGCCCTCATCACCCCAATTGATACCTGTAATTGCTGTCAGCATTTGTTTTTCATCCTCTCTGTTTCACTTGTTATTCGCCTGCGTGCCGAATCCCCAGGATACTTAGCTCTTTTTCATTTAGGCCGACGCCGCGCAGCATCAGGCGGTTCCCCCGAAGTGCTTCGATGGAGTTGATGCCCATGCCGCCCATCATTTCTTTGATTTCATGCGTCCATGCGTGCACCAGATTTACCAGCCGCTCTCTGCCGGTTTCCGGATCGAGCCTTGCGACAAGATCCGGCTGCTGGGTGGCAATGCCCCAGTCGCATTTGCCCTGTGCGCAGCTTCGGCACAAATGGCAACCTAAGGCCAAAAGGGCGGCCGTTCCGATATAGACTGCATCCGCACCGAGCGCGATCGCTTTGACAATATCCGCGCTGCTTCGGATGCCGCCGCCCACAATGATGGAAACATTGTCGCGAATGCCTTCCTGACGCAGGCGGTCGTCTACGCTGGCAAGGGCAAGCTCTATCGGAATGCCGACGTTGTCGCGGATGCGGGTAGGAGCCGCTCCTGTGCCTCCGCGAAAACCGTCGATGGCGATCATATCCGCGCCGCTGCGAGCGATTCCGCTGGCGATCGCCGCAATATTGTGAACTGCAGCCACTTTCACAATGATAGGTTTTTGCCTGTTGGTGGTTTCCTTTAAAGAATCCACCAATTGGCGCAAGTCTTCAATGGAGTATATGTCGTGATGTGGGGCGGGGGAGATCGCGTCGCTGCCTTCCGGGATCATACGGGTGATGGATATTTCCCCCACAATTTTTTCCCCGGGAAGATGCCCGCCGATGCCCGGCTTTGCACCCTGGCCGATCTTAATCTCGATGGCGGCCCCGGCCTCTAAGTATCCTTTATGAACGCCGAAACGACCGGAGGCAACCTGTACAATAGTGTTTGCGCCGTATTTGTAAAAATCCTGGTGCAGTCCGCCTTCTCCCGTATTGTAAAAAATACCCAGTTCTTCCGCAGCGGCCGCAAGGCTTGCGTGGGCGTTATAGCTGATGGAACCGTAAGACATTGCGGAAAATAGGATCGGGGTGCTCAATGTAAGCTGTGGAGGCAATTCACAGATCAGATTGCCGGTGGCGTCACGGTGAACGGTATGCAATTTTTTTCCAAGGAAAACTTTGGTTTCCATGGGTTCCCGCAGCGGGTCTATGGAGGGGTTTGTCACCTGGGACGCGATGATGAGCATATTATCCCAATACACAGGGTATTCTTTGGGGTTGCCCATCGAGGATAAAAGTACGCCGCCGCTTTGCGCCTGCCGGTAGATTTCCAAGATGGTTTGGTTGCTCCAACTGCCGTTTTCTTTGAAGGTATGGTTGGTTTTGACAATTTTTAAGGCGTGGGTGGGGCAGACCGCCACACATCGGTGACAGTTCACGCATTTGCTGTCATCGGCTGTTAACGCGCCGCTTTTGGATTGAAAGGAATGTACGCCGTTTGCGCATTCCTTGACACAGATTCCACAGTGGATGCAGCGGTCCGCATTGCGTAACACTTCATAGTCCGGATAAAGGGAATCAATCGGCATGCTTTTCAACACCTCCGTTCAGGGTAACCAGGACCGGTTCGCCTCCGCGGGGCGACCAGATACGGTCAAGCTCCGGTGCGATTGCGCGGATTGCCGATTCTTCGCTTGCCACAAAAAACATAGAGCCCTTTTCTGCCGCCACCATAGAGCGTAGCTTTAACCGGTCGTTGAGAGCCATCAGCCCGCCGTCAAATCCCAGCAGAATGGAAAACGGACCGGTGATCAGCATGCTGGAAAAGGCGTTGCGCAGATAAGTAAGGCGCTTTTTCTCTTTTTCTTCCTGTGCATTGATGGTTGACCAGAACGGTGCTGCAATGACATTGGCCACCTCATGCAGGGTAAGCCCCACTTTACGGTGAAGATAATCTACCATATAGGTGATCACTTCGGTATCGGTAAGCAAAGAACAGTGATAACC
>CAMMKL010000270.1 GCA_946497265.1 uncultured Clostridia bacterium
AGCTTGCATGAACATTCCCGCCTTTCGATTGTACCATAAAAAGTGCATGTTGTGCGGGTTGGCAAAATTTTTCTGCGAAAAGGCCTTACGGTACAGGATGATTCATCTAAGGGCAACCGCATAGCCGGAAAACACATCCCCCAGCACCGCCTGTCCCTTTTCATTCAGATGGATTCCATCCCGGCAAAGATAAGTACTGTAATCGCGCAGTCCTAAAAAACGGTCACGCACATCAATGAGCGGCAACCCTTTTTCATAGGATAAATGTTCAATGGCATTCGAATAACGCTCCTGTTGACGGTAGATGGTGTCGGTCGTAACCAACCAATTCAGCAAAATGTCGCCATCCACTCCTTTTAGAGCGCTGATCCAGCGGTAATACCGCTCCCCGTCGATCGGAGGCAGGTTCATCAGCAATGGGCGGATGCCGTTTTGCAGCAGAAGCTCCACCATCCGGCTCATCGTCTCTTTAAACTGTAAAAGAGGTGTGTGGGGTTGATGCTCCCTTTCCGGGTGGGCGGTTACCTCAGGCCAGTTATAATCGCAATCATTGCCGCCAAACTCAAGCAAAACCGCATCGGCTGTAAACCCCTTGCCAAGCGCACTTTCCAGACTTTTTAACGCCTTCGGCGCGGTACATCCAAAATGGGAATTATTTTTAATATGGATCGGGCATACTTTGCGGAACAGGTTTACCGAACTTGCCTTAAGCGGGCGGTACTTTCCCTCTGCCTCGTCTAATACGATCCCCTTAAGCAGCGAATCACCCCATATTGCCAAATTGTTCACCATTGATAGGGTCATATCTATCACTCCAAACATTCTGTTATTTTTTAAACTGGTTCTGAGGATAGTATACCCTTAATATTTTAATAAATTTTAAAAAACATAAAAACAAATAATATATTATCTGGTTTTTAAAACTAGATAATATTGTTCTATGTTTTTTTAGGTACAAATTCCGGGCATGCCTCCCAGCCTTCGTCAATCCGTGTCTGTTCCCCTACGCGATAACTCCGGCTGTAAAACGGGCCTTTCCGTTTACAAAAATAGCATTGCTCCTTTCGGTAGGCATGTTCCCTATGGTCAATTAAAAAATACCGGCAGTCACGGCAAAAAACGCCGTTCAGGATCCTCTCATCCTTCTTTTGATTCGTTTGCATAGTTCCCTTTTTTCCGTTCACACTAAACACAACCTTTATCCAAGAGCAAAGGAGCTTTTCTATGGTGGATGTATTGTTAAAGCTGACTAGCCGGGGAAAAACCCTACAGGAAATAAAGCTGAGCCTGAACGCGTGCGGCGTCCCACGGCTGAAAGAAAAAATTGCCGTAGGCAATAGCCACTATACCGTGACATCGGTGTTATATAACACCGGCGCAGAAGAAACCACCGGAACCAACTGTATAGAATGCATCCAGATTACAGCCGAAGCCCCATAAGCAGAAGGCCGCACACCCTAGGTGTGCGCTCCCCTTTATCTGCCAAAGCGGGCGAAAAAGCGCCGCAAGGGTGCGGTAAAACCAGTATAATGTACGGTATGGTAGCGCACCAGCCACTCCGGTCTTATCTCTTCCAAAATGGCCTGCGGTACATGATATTCCCGCGCAGGGCGTTGGTTTTGCAGCATACGCATCATATGATTAAACTTATGCTGAGAAATTTCCGTTCGGTCTGAGGCGAGCTTTTTATAATTATTAGGCTGGGTTTGACGAACAAAATACATAAAATCGGCCCAGGTACTGTATTCCGTCAGCTTAACAAACTGGTCGGGTACGTCTAAAATCAATTTTACACTGCTGGAAACACGACCATCCGCACATTTTTTATGATATTTCAAGCAACCAAAAATGGGGCATTCGCAGTGTAGGCCAAGCAAATCCACCAAACTGCTGTAAGCAAGGTCATTGCGCAGATTGCGGTGCGCCCGATATACCTTTCCAGATTTTAAAATTTTGAGTACAATTGCGGATTGATAGGTTTCAATTATCATATAACCTCACTCCTTTTACTTCACTTGCTTATTTGGTCGCCCAATCAAGTAGGAAAGTATCGCGCTCCCCTTTCGCGTTTGGTTTTGCTAAATATTTTTCCAATAACTTGTATTCATCCATACCGGTACCTTGATAGTACGCATCAGCGATCCCACCGGCAATACAGGCGACGGTATCGGTATCACAGGTAATGCTGAACACTCTACGGATGCAGTCCTCCCATGAATCACTTTCTAAAAAACAGCGCAGGGCAATCGGCATCGTACCCTGTGCAGAAATTTCAAATTTGGCAAACGGTCTGGAAAAACAAAGCGGTTTGTTTAGTGAATAACCGTAATTCTTGGTAATATAACGTTTGATTTCCCTTTTGGAGCATCCGGTTTTCGCCAGATAAATTGCCACTGCAGTCGCTTCCGCCCCTTTCACGCCCTCCGGATGATTGTGCGTACACATCGCACTTTTCCGCGCTTCCTCCCTGACTTTTTCCAGTGTGGAAAAGTGCCGCCCTATAAAGCTTACGCGCATTGCCGCCCCGTTGCCGTAGCTATTATATGCCTGAGGTGGGTGGCTGTCAATCCACGATTTAAACATGGTTCCATACCCGGCCAAGGGATATTTTTTGCCAAACATAACATATGCCGAGGCATATTTCACAGAATTTAACACCGCATACTTTGTTGCTATGGTCATAACGGTATCGTCTGTATAGAAGCAATTTTTCGCAAACAGCGTCACCTTCCAAGGGTTAAAATTCTGTGGCTTGCTGAATTCAAAGCGAGAGCCGGCAATATCCCCCAATATCGAACCGTACATCTTTCATACTCCCCCATAAGAAGATTATCCGACAGGTTAGCGCACCCTTCTTTTGGTCTCGCTTTATTGTAACACGATTTTACCGTTTATATTATTCTTTTGGAGATCAATATT
>CAMMKL010000271.1 GCA_946497265.1 uncultured Clostridia bacterium
AGCAATCCCCTGTAACACAGCTCGCGGTGGCTGGCGTCCAATCACAAACCCGGCTCGTCCTAAAGGACAAAAGGCGTGTTTACCGCCAGCGCCAGGATTAACTTGACAATGGTGGAGTAGCCGGTGGAAAGTTCGTTCAGCCTTCTATATGTCTTCAAGCCGAATTTCCGCGCCAGCTCCCAGGCATGATCCTGGTCAAAGGTAGGATAAAACTCTTTTATCCAACGGAACAGTTCCCGCACCTTCATAGCTTCCGGGTAAAGCTGCTGTTCGGTCATGCAAAAAACATCCTGCAAAACTGCCTCATTTTCCTGTACCGGTTTTCCGTCCAACCGTATTTCTCCTTGTGTTGGAAAAAGGCGGGAACATATCAGGTTAAATAAGGTGGTCTTGCCCGCCCCGTTTCGGCCTAATAACCCATATATCTTGTTCTCCCCAAAATTCACACTTACGTCTTGCAAAGCACAGACCGTACCGTATTCCTTGGTAAGATGGGATATCTGCAATTCACTCATCGTTTCCACCCCGTTTCAGCATCTCAATTATTTCTTCCTTGCGGATCCCCAGCCGCCGGGCCTCCTCCAGCATGCCTTCGATATAACGCCCATAAAATTCCTCCCGCCGTTTGGCAATCAGCCGCGAACGCGCGCCCTCTGCTACAAACATGCCGACACCTCTCTTCTTATAAATGACGCTTTCTTCCACCAACAGGTTAAACCCCTTGCCCACCGTTGCAGGGTTTACTTTATAAAGCAAGGACACTTCGGTGGTAGAAGGGATTTGGGTTCCTTCCGGAAATATCCCGTTTACAATATCGTCTTCCACAGACCTTGCCAGCTGTAAATAAATCGGCACTTCACTGCCAAAGTCCAATTTCATGCTTTCACCTCCACATCACTAGTTCATTACTTATGTAATTAACTATATAACAAATTGTCTTTCTTGTCAAGCCTTTTTATCTTCATGCTCCTGTTTTAGCACTCTAATATAAAGAGTGCTAAAATTAAAAAATTATTCATAACTCATCTGATTTTTTTTCACATACCCGACCTATACTAAACATGTAAAAAAAAAGAAAGGCAGGTGGTTGAGCGGTGTGCTCCATACAGCAGCGGCAGACGATTCCGGGAGGCTCCTTTCGCCTGACCGCCGGAATGCATATACAATAGGAAACCTCGGTAAAATAAAAACAACGTTATTTTCAGGAGGTATGACTTATGTTTGATCTGATTCCCTTTGAACACAAAAATAATCTTTGGAACCCCTTTGCAGACTTTGAACGGAGCTTTTTCGGTGATTTGGAGAAGGATTTCCCCTGCAAGACCGATATTTTGGATCAGGGCGACCATTACCTGATCAAGGCGGATATGCCCGGTTATAACAAGGAAGACATCCACATTGGCCTAAACGGGGATTGCCTGACGATCTCCGCCGAACACAAAATAGAAAATGAGGAAAAGAAAGACAACTTCCTCCGCCGGGAGCGCCGGTACGGCAGCCTGAGCCGCAGCTTCAACGTCTCCGGAGTGGATGTAGACCGCATTGAAGCAGGTTACCAAAACGGGGTATTGGAACTAAAGCTTCCAAAATTGACGGAAACCACCCCTGCTTCCCGTCAAATTGAAATCAAATAAATACTTCTTTTGGAAAAAGCGCGCTGTGTGGCAACTGCTTCACAGCGCGCTTTTGCATTTATTTTGCTGTTGATCCGATGTAAATATCTGAGATACGGTTCTTAGCGGAAAAGAAATCTTCCAAATCTTTCTTCATTTTTTGTTAAGAATTTTATTTTTTGTTTATTTGCAATATCGTGCAATATAGGGTATAATGGTGGCAATAAAAATCAAAAAAAGGAGAATTTTTGGTATGAAAAAGCTTTTATCCCTGCTATTGGCCGGGGCGCTTTTCTTTTCTCTGGCTGCCTGCCAAACATCCCAGCCTGCGCAAGACCAGAGCAGCGTTGCCAGCGATCCGTTCTTATCCGCCTATTCGTCGGCCCCCCCTGCGGATTCTCCTGTCGCTTCCGGCAACGCAGATTCCTCTGCTGCAGCGCCGGAATCTGCTGCCGACAGCGCCCCTTCCCAGGACGTATCTTCCGAGGAAGCTCCAAAAACCGTGCGGATCACTTTCCCGGAGGGATACACCTTTACCCGGATGGCGGAAAAACTGGAGGAAAACGGCGTGTGTACGGTTGAGGGGCTTATGGATGTGGTCAATTCCTACGACTTCAGCAAATACCCGCTGGTTGCCGCTATACCGGAAGATGAGAACCGCTGTTTCCGCCTGGAGGGTTACCTTTTCCCGGATACGTATGATTTTTACACAGATTCCGACCCGGAGGACGTCCTGGGCAAAATGATCCGCAATACGGAAAACCGAATTACCGACGCCTACCGCGCACGCGCGAAGGAGCTCGGCTATACCATGGATGAAATCCTCACCATCGCCTCTCTGATCCAGGGGGAGGCGGGTAACCCGCAGGAAATCGGCAAGATTTCTTCCATCGTGCACAACCGCCTGAAGGCCGGTATGAAGCTGGAACTGGATGCCTCCATCAACTACGTCGAAAAGTGGATCAAGCCCTTTATCGGCGGCGATATCAACCGCTATAACTCTTACTACAACACCTACAAATGCGCGGCGCTTCCGTCCGGCCCTATCTGCAACCCGGGCATAGCCTGGATCAAGGCCGCCTTGTATCCGGAGGATACCGATTACCTCTATTTTGTAAACGACGCGAACGGCAACTATTATTACGCCTCCACCCATGAAGAGCATCTGGAAAATTGCGAAAAGGCCGGAGTGCCCATCCAATAATTTTCTGATTATACGCGGCCATGCGGAACCGGGAATTGCTTCCCGTAACGCATGGCTTTCTTCTTGCATCTCATTTTTTCTACCTTTATTAACA
>CAMMKL010000272.1 GCA_946497265.1 uncultured Clostridia bacterium
CAATTTCCGTACTGACTATCGCGGCGGCCGGCGCTTTGCTGATGCTTAGAAAACGGCATCAAAGCTAAACAGAAACCCTGAAACCTATTCGTACAATTTTATACGCTAAAGGGGCTCTGGGCCCGCCCTTTTCGAGCGGGCCCCGGGCCCCTCTATATTACCAAAGATATTTTATCGAAGCTGTATAAGCGGAGCTTTTGGCCTAGATTAAAAAAGGAGGAAAAGGCCCCGAAAGGCTTCCCACCTCAGTATGGTAATAGCTAAAAAACATATTTTTCAATCATTTTCAACACCCCGTAGTCAAGGTTGCTTGGGGCGACAAAATTTCCATACCGCCGCATATCTTCGTTGGCATTTTCCATTACAAAGCTGTACGCCGCCTGTTGCAACAGCTCCACATCGTTGTAAAAATCCCCGAAGGCCATGGTTTCCTCCGGCAGAACGCCCAACCGTTGCTGCAAGCTGTACAGCGCCTTGCCTTTGTTTACCCCTTTTTTCATGATGTCCATCCAATATAATCCGGAAACCGCCATGGTATACCGGCTGCCCAGCCTTTTGCGCAGGGCGGGATACACATTTTTCGATGCGTCAAGCGGATCGTATACCGCGATTTTACAAATATCATCCGTCAATTCGTTTAAATGAAAGATACGCTTTTGGCTGACATAGTAGTGTGCCACTTCGTCAATAAATTGGGTGGATTCCGACAGGGCGTAAGCTACGTGTACGCCGCAAAAAAGCAGGGAAACTTCCGGAATATCCCGGCAGGCTGCAGCGATCTCCAGCACGTCGGAGAGTGGGAGACAGTCGGTTTCCACCACCCGTCCGTTCTCAGCCAAGCATGCGCCGTTGTCGCAGATAAAGGTCAACTCGCCGCTATAGGAGGCGAAGTTTTCCTTCAGGGTTTCAAAGGAGCGCCCGCTGGCGGCCACAAAGGGGATGGAACGCTCCCTTAACCTTTGTAACATCTGGTGAAAACCGGGCGGCAGGCGTTTGTCCCCATCCAGCAGAGTGCCGTCCAGATCCGAAGCGATCAATTTGATCATGCGCGCCGTCCTCCTTGTTTGTTCCAATACGGTTAGTATAACATAGGAAGCGGACGCTTAACAGAAAGCGAAGTGAAAATCTGCGCTTTGTATGAAACCAAGCTTTGCCGGGCGCAGAATCTGGCCAGGATGCAAAAGAGCGATCGCAGCGGAAAAAACCGCGCAGCCGTTGACTTTTTTGACAAGTTGTGCTACTATGGTTAAGCCGCTTATTACGGGCTTTTAAAGTGAGGAAACTCCGCCCTATAATAGCGAGATTATTAAAAAAGGCAGGTGCCTCAATTCATGTATGCAGTAATTGAGACCGGCGGCAAGCAGTACAAAGTAGAAAACGGTGACGTTGTTTACGTAGAAAAGCTTGCAGCTGAAGAAGAGTCCACCGTAGAATTTAAAGTGGTCGCGGTCGGCGGGGAAGACGGCCTGAAGGTTGGCGCTCCCTATGTGGAAGGCGCTTCCGTTTCCGGCAAAGTTCTGAAGAACGGCAAAGGTAAGAAGATCACCGTCTTTACCTACAAGCCCAAAAAGGGTGAAAAGAGAAAGATGGGTCACCGTCAGCCCTATACAAAGGTGCAGATTGAAGCCATCAACGCGTAATGATCCGCGCCGAATTTTTCACAACACTGCAGGGAGAGCTGCTGGGGTTTCAGATCAAAGGCCATGCAGGAGCGGCGAAGAAGGGCGGCGACGTGGTTTGCGCAGCGGTTTCTTCGGCAGCTTATATGGCGGCAAATACGATCACCGAGATCCTCCACGCGGATGCCATGGCCGATGTGGACGAAGAAGGCGGTATGTTTCTGCGCATTTCCAAAAAGGACGCGCCGAACTGTTCCGACCTGCTAAAGGGCTTTAAGCTCCATCTGCTGGCGTTGGAAGAGCAGTATCCTGAGAACATTCATGTAAATTATACGGAGGTGTAAATTGATGTTAAAGATCAACATTCAGCTGTTTGCTCATAAAAAGGGTATGGGTTCCACCAAGAATGGCCGCGACTCCGAATCCAAGCGCCTTGGCGTGAAGCGTGCGGACGGTCAGTTCGTCTTGGCCGGCAATATCCTTGTAAAGCAGCGCGGCACCCACATTCATCCCGGTGAAAACGTGGGCCGTGGTTCCGATGATACCCTGTTTGCCTTGATCGACGGCAAAGTGTGCTTTGAGCGCGTGGGCCGTGACCGCAAGCGCGTGAGCGTTTATGCTGTGGAGCAGTAAACCGCTTGAGAGGAAAAAAAGAAGCCCGGGCGAAGAGTCCCGGGCTTTTTTCTATCAAGCGCCAAATCTGCACGCCCAGGGCGTCTAACGGGACTTAAGCAGGGAAGAATAAAAACAGAGCGAGCGGCTTGGCTGTCCGGCTATCGGGAAGGCGCCGCGTTTTTTGAAAGCGATACGGCGGTGTTTTTTCATGGCCCATCGCGGTTTAGAGGTGAAACATGTTTGTAGATATTGCGAAAATTAAAATCAAAGCGGGCGACGGCGGCGACGGTGCGGTTTCCTTCCGCCGTGAAAAATATGTGGCGTCGGGGGGGCCGGACGGCGGCGACGGCGGGACCGGCGGCAGTGTCTATTTCCAGGCAGACGACAACCTTTCCACGCTGGCGGATTTCCGTTATAAGCGCAAATACAATGCCCCCAACGGGGAAAATGGGCGCGGCAAGCGTTGCGCCGGCCGCAAGGGCGAAGACCTCATCGTCCGGGTGCCGCGCGGCACCTTGGTCAAGGAAGCGGAGACCGGCCGGATCTTAGCGGATATTTCCGACGACGAACCGCAACTTGTGGCCCGCGGCGGGCGCGGCGGCGGGGGGAGCAGCCACTTTGCCACACCTCCCCGGCAGGCGCCCCGGTTCGCTAAGCCCGGCACCCCCCG
>CAMMKL010000273.1 GCA_946497265.1 uncultured Clostridia bacterium
TATCAACGGCGCCCTGATCCTGCTGGGAATGGGCGGTATGATTCAGCCGACGGTTTCCGCGCTGCTGCACAATACTTCTACGCTGGCAATCAGCTTGCGCAGTATGAGAAACCTCTTGCCGGCTGAGGAAGAGGGCGTTGAACCCGCGGCGGTACCGGCGGCTGCAAATCCGTAATTCGCCGTCTGCTGGAGGGTTTGCCGCAAATGGCAATTGAACCGTAAGAAAGGATGGTTTGTCATGCAGAAGATAACCATGCAGATAGACGGAATGCAGTGCTCCATGTGTGAGGCGCATGTTAACGATGCAATCCGAAATGCATTCCCGGTCAAGAAGGTAACGTCCTCCCACAGCAAGGGGCAGACCGTCCTGCTGACGGAAGCGGACGTTGATGAGGAAGCATTGAGGAAAACTGTGGAGGACACAGGCTATCAGGTTTGCTCCGTACATATCGAGCCGTATGAGAAAAAGGGATTTTCTCTTTTTCACAGGAAGAAATAAACTATTTTCGGATAATTAAGAGAAGCAAACGATGGGAAGAGAGCCGGTCGAATGAAAATCGACCGGCTCTCTTTTGTGAAAAATATTTGATATTAGGGGAGCCCCTTCACCGCTTATGCAGGAAATTAGGAGAAATATGAAATTAACGCCTTATATTTATAATCTCGCTTAAATATATTCTATTTTTATTGATTCTATAGACGAAAATTATAAATAATATGATGATTAACGGGTTGGCAGAAGTGAAGAATGGCGTCTTATTGCGGCAATCCGATATCGTCGTAGTTTTTGTGGTCAATTGCTTCGGTGTTAGAGAAAAAGGAGGGAGTAAAATGAAAAAGCATGTAACCAAATTCTGTATCCTGGTAAGCATGTTCGCCTTTCTGGGCACAACACCCGCCCTCGCGGCACCAGCTGTTGAGGCTTCCGGCTTCCAGTCCGTTGCATCCAGCCGACTTCGAAGTTTGGAGTATCTTGACCGGGGCTTGGTAGCCGCTGAGACAGAGGATGGTATCTTCTTAAGCTGGCGTTTCCTGGGTGACGAACCGGACGGAATTTCCTGGAACATCTACCGAAAAGACAGCGGGGATACGGATTTTTAAAGGATTGCCACAGTCAATCCCCGTGGCGTTTCGCCCGAAAGCAATTATGAAACCAATCCCGGCATTATCAAGGAAAATTCCACCCCTTCCAACTATACCGATCCCAACGGCGCTATTACTTCGGAATATGAGGTGGACCCGGTGATCAACGGCGCAAAGGGATGCAGGCAAGGCATGTCCGTACCGATGCTCTCCTCCTTGTCCGGAGATGAGGGGCAGCAGGACAGAGGTGCGGTCCATTACATTCCGCTGAAAGTGCCGGAACCGGTACCGGTCGCACAGTTCCATTACCGCGGCGAGAATTTCGGCGCGGGTGTCCGTCCCTATGGCGGAAAGACAGATAGCGCGGATAATTTGGATGTTACGGTAGACATCGATCTGTTTTATGCTTTCCGTTGCGCCTATAATGATACGACAGTGGTCACCCAGGGCCAAATGAACGGGTGGGTAAATACGCTTAGAGAATATACCGGCGATACCGAATGGGCACTGACCAATGCTTTTGTTGGTCCTGCTGCTATCTCCGACGCCCAGTACGCTCAGTTGAATGAGAAGTACAAGCAATATTACGAAAGCCTGGCAAGCTGGGAAATAGTGGACATGGATCTGCTCCGGGCTTTCCGGGAACCCTACGAAAACAAAACGCCGGTCACGCCTCAAGAACTCAACGGCTGGGTGGGCAGATTAAACGCCTATAGTGAAACGCCCACCCGGGTGGACGTGGCCTGTCCAAAAGACAAACGGGCCAAAAGAACGGAGCTACTGGATTGGATCAAGCTGGACGCGGCTGCGGGCCGGAACTTTTTAAGGATGGAAAAATAAAACGCCGTATGGTATACTTTTCCTGCGGTTTTTTTCTAATTGACACAGAGGTAAACGGTATCCAACCGTTGAAAACACGCCGTCGGATATTTTTCATTCGAAAGGGGAGAAGAGCGTATGTTCAGAGCAATGAGAAGAAAGAAGCAGCTTTTGCCACAGGAGGAAAGCATCCGGATACTCCAAAATGCAACCTCGGGAGTTTTAGCCGTGCAGGGAGAGGACGATTACCCTTATGCGGTGCCTTTGAGCTATGTCTACATGGATCATAAGCTTTATTTCCACTGTGCAAAGACCGGACATAAGCTGGATGCGATTGCCCGGCAGCCGAAAGCGTCCTTTTGCGTTGTGGAACAGGATGTTGTGATGCCGAAGGAATATACAACCTATTTCAGAAGCGTGATCGTCTTTGGAAAGGCCCGTATTTTGACGGAGGAGTTGGAGGTCAAGAACGCTATCTATGCGCTTGCGGAAAAATATGCCCCTAAAGACACGCAGGAAAACCGGGACCGGGAAATGGAACGGGAGTGGGCTGCGCTGTGTATGTTTGTATTGGAAATTGAATCTATGACGGGCAAAGAGGCAATCGAGCTTGCAAGGGAGAGGGCGCGCTGAGAAGAAGTGCGCGGCAATGGGAGCATTTGTAAGGGGCTGAAACGGAGGGTTCCCTTGAGCAGGAACATGAGAGAGCAGGCGTCGGGCCAATAAAAGATATTATACGAGCGGCTGCAAAAGGAGAAGGAGGTAACTTCATGGAAGTCTCCTTACCCTTGCCTTTATCCCTTTGTTTGTAAAATTATTTTTGAAGGATTATAAAATAGCTCTTGCATTTTTGTTTTGAAGCCGTTATAATAAAGGGCGAACGAAGGCGTTCCGGCAATTGCTGGAGCGCCTTTTTTTATTTTTTTTGAAAGGATGGTGGGTATGGGCTCAGGGGATAACGGTTTTGTTCTGATTTGTGCGGGGTGGGGGTTCTTTATG
>CAMMKL010000274.1 GCA_946497265.1 uncultured Clostridia bacterium
TACCAGGGAAAGGGCGATGAGCAAGCTGGCAAGCAGCGAATAGGCGATGGTAAGCCCCATATCGGTAAAGAGTTCGCGGGAAATCCCTTCGGTAAAGACGATGGGCAGGAAGACGCAGATAGTAGTAAGGGTAGAAGCGAAGATAGCCCCCGACACCTGTTTAGCCCCTTGTACGGCTGCCTTAGCGGAGGGTACCCCTTCGGCGCGCAGCCGGTAGATGTTCTCGATCACAACGATGCTGTTGTCCACCAGCATACCGACGCCCAGCGCAAGACCGGCCAGAGAGATGATATTCAGGTCTACTCCGGTGAAATACATGGCAACCACGGCGAGCAGCAGGCTGATGGGGATGCTCAGCGCCACAATAAAGGTGGGCCGGACGTTGCGCAGGAAGAGGAAGAGGATCAGTATGGCGAGCACCCCGCCCATGAGCAGGTTTTGTAGCACCGTATCGATGACGATGTTGATATATACCCCTTGATCATTAAGGGTGGAAAGGCGCATGCCTTGGTTTTCCTGTTCCAGCTTTTCCATGGCGGCGCGCAGCCGTTCCGATACCTCGGTGGTCGATGCGGTGCTTTGCTTTTGGAAGGTGAGAAGGATGCCGTCGTTGCCGTTGATTTTGGCGTACATTTCGGAAGAATTGTCGGTGGGGGCGATATCGGCAACGTCCGACAGGCGGATCACGCCGATGCCTTCGGCCTCCACGTTCATCAGTTCCAGGTTTTCCAGCTCTTCCCGGCTTTGGAAGAGGTCGCCCACCTTTACCGTGTATTGTTCCCCGTCTTCTGTTATGTAGCCGGCAGGCATCGAGAAGTTGTCGGCGGCTAGGATATTGGAGATCATTTCCTGTGAGATGACGCCGCTTAGATCCGCCTGTTCCAAAGCCGCGTCTCGGGCAGTCTCAAATTGGGCGCGCCCTTCTTCCAGTTCTTTTTCCGCAGTCTCCAGTTGAAGGGAAGCTTTTGCCAATTCTTCGCTCATGGTAAGTTTACCGGCCTCCAGTTGCTTTTGCTGTTCGTCCAGCAAAACGAGCTGGGCCTCCAGCGTGTTTTTCTGGGAAGGCAGCGCATTGATGACGGCGTCGCATTCGGCAACCCCGGCAGCAAGTCGCCCGTCAAGCTCTGTCAAGACTTCTTCCGGATTTTGGCTCTGGGAAAGGGCGGCAAGCGCGCTATCGCACATTTCCTGCACCGAAACAAACGAGTCCCGGAGGTTTGTCAAAAAAGGCAAGATGGCGCTGTCTTCCGGGAGGGTTTCGATCATCCCAGTAAGCTTTTCCGTGCTCTGCTGTAACCCATCGCGCAGATTGGTGAGGAAACTGCTGAGTTTTTCCGTAAGCTCTAAAAGATCCGCCGCGCCTGTTTGCAGGCCGTTCAATGCATCCCTAAGGGCCTGAAGTTGGGCGCGCTGGGCGGTGGCTTCGGTAATCCCGGCGTCAATGGCGTTTAAGCCGTCCTGCAGTTTTTGCTTGCCGTCTGCGATGGCAATCCCTGCCTCGGCCAGTTCCTGTGTTTTTTCCTGGCTCATGGATTCATATTGCGCCTTTCCCTCGTCGAGCTGCGCCTGGCCTTCGTCCAGCTTCTGTTTGGTTTCGGCAAGGCCGGAATCGACCGAAGCCAGGATGCGGTCGTTGAGGGCGTCGATCTTTTCCTGGTTGAGGGTCACGCCGATCTGTTTTTCCAAAATCCCCATACTGTCGATGGAAGCCACGCCGTCCACCCGCTCCAGGAAGGGGATGACCGTGTCGGTTACGATTTGCGAGGTCTCTTCGAGCGTTTTTCCCTCCATATCCACGCTGGCCACCATGACGGGGAGCATGTCGGGATTGATCTGCATCATGATAGGCGTGCTGACGCCGCTGTCCAACTGGGACTTTACCATATCAATTTTGTTGCTCATGTCAATGGTGGCGCTGTCCATATTCGTGTTGTAGCTGAAAGCGAAAATCACCATGCTTGAACCTTCGCTCGAAATGCTGGTGACCTCTTCCACCCCGCCGGTGGTGGAAAGGGTGCTCTCAATGGGCTTGGTAACTGTCTGTTCCACCTTTTCCGGGCTGGCGCCCGGATATGCCGTGATCACCGCCACATAAGGCAGTTCAAAATCCGGAAGGAGGTTAGTGGGCATTTTGGTAAAAGAAAGGAAGCCCAAGACGATGACAATGAGTACAGAAACCACAATCGTCAGGGGCTTTTTTACACTTAGTTTTGGAAGCATGCGGGGTCCTCTCCATTCTTTGTTTACTATAGCGGTTTGTTCTATTATCGCACTCTATACTATATCGTATTTTCTGGAGATAGAAATCAACAAATTTTGAATTTACGATTTTGTAGTAACATGCGGCGGAAGTTCCGGGGTTTTTCTTTTGACATAACCGCAAAGGGAATCTATGCAGAACCCTCATTTTTTGAGGATTGGCTACCAATCTAGCTTCTATTGTGCCTAAATTCCCTAAGAAAAAAGTCTTTCCATTGACGCGGATAAGGCCAAAGGGGTATAATAAACCTTAACTGTAAGGTCCATAGAAGCATCTGCATAGAAATCAACACCGTTTTTACCCAATGAAAAGGAGTAAAACATGAAAAAAAAGATCTATATTACCAGCCTGCATTTGAAACACGGCGGTGTGGAAATGGCGGTATCTTTACTGGCCAACGCCCTGTGCAGGCGAGGCTATGAGGTGGAAATCCTTTGCACATACCGGCTTTGCGAGCCGGCCTATCCGCTTGATCCGGAAGTAAAGGTTACTTATTTAACCGAAGTCAAGCCAAACCGGGAGGCGTTTCGCAAGGCGCTGCAGGAGAAACACGTGCTCGGCGCTCTGCGGGAGGGGTTGACCGCCCTGAAGGGGTTGCGCTTGAAAAAGGACACCATGACG
>CAMMKL010000275.1 GCA_946497265.1 uncultured Clostridia bacterium
GGGGATTGCTGGTTTTGCCGAAGGGGGTATATCAATAATTGTGAGCGCGGCGGCTGGGAATTGGGCTGCCGCATCGACGGCTGCCAGGCGGAATTTGTCCGCGTTCCGTTTGCCGACCAGGGGTTGACACGTATCCCGGACCAAGTAACCGACAAAAACGCCCTTTTTCTGGGGGACATCCTGGCGAGCGGCTATTTTGGCGCCGAGCTGTGTGAAATCAAGCCAGGCGATACGGTGGCGGTGATCGGGGCCGGGCCGGTGGGGCTGTGCACCATGCAGTGCGCAAAGCTGTTTGGGGCGGCGAAGGTGGTCGCCCTGGATATCCGGGAGGAGCGTCTTGCCCTGGCGCGCCGGAACGCCGGAGCGGACGCGGTGTGTAACCCCTTGGAGGAAGATCCGGCCAAGGCAGTCGCCGCTTTCACCGACGGCCGCCTGGCGGATGCGGTGATCGAAGCGGCCGGCGGGGATGATACTTTTCAGACGGCCTGGAAGATCGCACGCCCCAACGCGGTGATAGCCCTGGTTGCTATGTATGAAAGCCCTCAGGCGCTGCCGCTTCCGCAAATGTACGGAAAGAACCTGATATTTAAGACCGGCGGGGTAGACGCCGTACACGGCGAAGAATTGATGCGTTTGTTGGAAGCCGGCAGGATTTCCACCGATTTCTTGATTACGCAGGAAGCCCCGCTCAATGAGATTCTGGAAGGCTACCGGGTGTTTGAAAACAGGCTGGACGGCTGTATAAAATGGGCGGTTACGCCGTATCGATATGATTGATTGGCAGGGAGGCTTAACACGGAGAGATTCAAGCGAAATAGACAAATATAGACTATAAAATTCATGCATTCCTTTTGATGATTTTATTAAAGAATTATGTTATTATATTTATAACACAAGATATCTTAACATGCATGGGATGCTGGCTTTGTAAGGGGATTTATCATTCTTCAACTGTTATGAAGCTCTGCAGGCACGAAGGAAAAGGGGGCGGACGCCTTGCCGGGGAAAAGCAAAAAATGGATTCGGTGCACCGCTTTGGTCCTTGCAGGGCTTGCAACCCTGCTATTGTGGGAGACGGCCTATATGATATGGTGCTCGTTGGTACAGGATTTTGATACCGTCAGCGTCCGCTTCGAACAGGAGGCTGATTACCGGCAGGTACAAAAGACATTAAGGTCTATCCAAGGGAACCGCCCCACCTTTTGGCGTGAGGGCAAGGGAGAAAGCCTGATGATTGAAGGGCGGGAACGTACCCAGACAGTAGATGTGTTCCACTTTTACGGCGATGGGGAAACCGTTATTTCAGCGCGGTTTTTATCGGGGGACTATCCGCCGCCCTCCATAGACGGAGGATGTGTCGTCAGCTCCTCCTTATGTAAGGAACTGTGGGGCTCCCAGGAGGCGATTGGGAAGAAACTGTGGTCGGGCAAACGGGAATACCAGGTATACGGTATTTTTGATAGCCCGGAAAAGCTTATGCTGGTGCAGCAATATCCTCGTGAAAATGTGGAATTTTCGGCTATGGAGACAGAGCTTTCGATGAAACGGGTGCAAGATTACCTTAGGCGCAACGGGTTGCCGTCCGCCCAGGCGGTTGTCAATGGACCCGGCGTCTGCTGGCTGCTCTATCAGTTGGTGCTGCTGCCGTTTTATGTGCTTCTGGCGATGTCCTTGTGGAGGGTGCGCAAAACAAAATGGCCTAAATGGGGAAAAATTTCTTTGATGCTGGCTGGAGCCCTTCTGCTTTTCTGGCTGGTTTTCTTTCCATATCAATCCATTTTGCAGATGATTGCAAAGAACTTTACAAACGCTGCTTTTTGGGACGAGCTTTTGCGTGGGTTACAGGTGAATTTGCGTACATTTTTTACTTTGCCGGTAACTCATCGGGACATATTGCTGGGCAAACAGATGCTCAACTTATGCCTGAGCGCGGCGTTGGCCGCCGCCGGAATGGTGCTGTTGGTCAAGAGGGTTGTCTTCCGGTATTGCCTGAGGCTGCCCCAGGATGGGAAGAATCCATTGTCTGGGAAAAGGCTTGTACGCATGCACGCAGATTTTCATGAATAAAAGGGGCCTGATGCTGTGAATATACAAATTTATGGGAAAAACAAATGCTTTGATACCCGCAAGGCGGAACGGTATTTTAAAGAGAGGGGAATCCGGTTTCAGAAAATAGACGTAGCGAAATTCGGTATGAGCAAGGGGGAATTGCAAAGGGTAAAAGCGGCGGTAGGCGGTTTGGAACCATTAGTGGATACGGAAAACCCGGATGCCGCCTTGGTGCAATACCTGGCTTATGAATCGGACAAAGTGGAAAAGCTCCTGGAAAACCCAAAGCTGTTGCGTACACCGATCGTACGTAACGGCAAACAAGCGACCGTTGGCTATCAGCCGGAGGTCTGGAAAACGTGGGAATGAAGTACCGTTTTGCCGCCCGTCATTGACATTACAAAATGCACAAGAATGAAAAGGCCGCCGGTTACCTGAACGGCCTTCTTGCATTTGCCGTTAAAATTCGCTATAATAATCCTTCGCGACTGTTAATAGAAAGGATTATCGAACCATGAGCAAAATTACTGAAATCTATGCCTCTGAAAGCTACGCGCCCTTTCTGAAATACTGCGCTCTGCATCATTACCAAGAAATGGGCGACCTTCTGCGCTGTCCATTTTCAATGTTGTCCCGTTTCCCGGGGATTACCCCGGTGCTTGCCAGCCGGGTCAAGGTGCTTTTTGAAGGCTATCGTAAGGCGCATCCGGAAGAGTTTCCAAAGAACATCGCTCAGACTTTCCGACAAGCCTCCGGTGCCGGAAAGAAGAATGGGATGAGCGAGTTGCAGCTTGCGACGACG
>CAMMKL010000276.1 GCA_946497265.1 uncultured Clostridia bacterium
GAAGGCAAGGAACCCAACGGTTGGATGGTGGGTTTCTCTACCGATGCTGACTGCCCTCTGGCGTTTGCCACCGTCGTGGAGGAGGGTGGGTTCGGCACCTCCCCCGCCGGACGTATCGCATCCAAGCTGCTGCCGATGGCGGCCGAACAAATTCGAAAATAACGGAGTTTTTTCATGAGTCGATGTAAAAGCGCGGTGCTTGCGCCGATCCTGACAGCGCTATTGCTCTGTTCTATCTTTCTTCTGTACCAGCTCTATCCGTTCGCCGAAAATACCCTTTCCTGGTGCGACATGAACCAGCAGGTCATACCCATATTGCTCAATTTCAAGGATATTCTATCCGGCTCCGGGGATCTTTTTTTCAACATGTCGAATGCGGGCGGTATGAATTTTTGGGGTGTTTTCCTTTTCTTTATCTCAAGCCCCTTTTCCTTTCTGGTTGCTTTTGTCGATAAGCAGGATATGAGCCTGTTTATGAATATCCTCGTACTTCTGAAAATGATGGTTTGCGCCGCTACCGCGTCTTATTTCTTCCAAACCCGCTTCTCCAGATTGCCTATGGCGGCGGTAACCGCTTTGGGGGTGATGTATGCCTTCTGCGGTTATACGATGATGTATTACCAGAACGTGGTCTGGCTTGATATGATGTACCTATTCCCCTTGCTGCTGATCGGAATGGACCGGCTGCTGCGGCTTAAAAAACCGTTGATGTATATTCTGATCCTTTGTGCCGTCCTAGCGGTTAACTTTTACTTAAGCTACATGGTGGTGCTCTTCCTGCTTCTGGCAATGTCGGTCTTTTTGCTCTGGCGTTGTAACAGGGATGAACGCGCACCCACCGCCGCTCTTTTCCTTTCCTCCAGTTTTATCGCCGCTTTGATCACCGCTCCGGTCTGGCTGCCCGCCCTTATGCAATACCTTGCTTCCGCGCGGGGGACAAATTTCCTAACGAATCTTGCTTCGGGCGGCTTTTTCACCAGCCTTCCCACAACGCTTCCGGTAATCCTGTGTACTGCTGTGGTTTTTTCCGCTCTTCCCTTTTTCACATTGACCAAAAATCAAGACCGCCGCAACGCCTTTGGTTGGCTCATACTTTTCCTGCTGATGTTGATTCCAATCTTTATTGAGCCAATCAATAAAATGTGGCATACGGGCAGCTATCAGGCTTTTCCGGTCCGGTACGGATATATTACCGTATTTATTGGGCTTATTTTGGCGGCTTATAGTTTGTCTCAGATACCACAAAACCGGTTGGAGCACCGAAGCCCGCGCCCAATGGCCATACTTTTCTTGTTTACCGGTATATTGGCCTTATTCGGGCTGGCAGGCTGGCTGGTCTCCTTTCATTTGGAGGAACTCTCTACCTATACCCGCACGCTCTGGGGTAACAACGTCTCGCTCAACTGGTTCCTTCTGTTCTTTGTCGGGGCTTTCCTGGTCTATTTTGCCGTCATCTATCTTTACCGGTTCCAGTATATTTCGCGTACCGTTTTTTCCATCGCCTTCGTTGTGGTATTGGTGTGCGAGTGTCTTTTCAACGCCAGCGTTTATATAGGCTCTTCCGTACACAATGTCAACACCTACCGCAGCCTGGTCAGCCTAAGCGGGGAGCTGCCCGAAAACGACGGATTTTACCGAGTAAAGAACTATAAAAAGCGCAGCGACGTCAATATGACCGGAGCGCTGGGTTATCCGTCCCTTGCCCATTATACCTCCCTGACCAGCCAGGAATATCTGTTCGGTATGAAGAAGCTCGGCTATTCGGGCTACTGGATGGAAATCAACTCTAGTGGCGGCACCCTATTGACCGACGCTTTGCTTTCCAACCGGTATACGCTCAAATATCGCGGCGATTTGAACGAATACGATCAACCGCTCGTGTTCAATAATCTGTTTACGTTTGTAGAAAACGACTACTATCTACCTCTTGGCCTGCGAATCACGGAAGATCCCTCGGCCATTGCCCAACTGCCGGACGGTTCCCGGATCGAAACCCAGGAATATCTCTACCAGACCTTACTGAATGGGCAAGGACGGCTATTTACCCAGTACCACCCTTATGAGGAATCCAATTTGCATATAACCGAAGGGGATACGGTGCAATTGAGCAAAACAGGCTCCCCTGCTATACTACATTATGCCATCCACATTACGGATAAGCAAACGCTCTATTTTGATTGCTTCCAATCGCTCTCCACACGTTTAAAAGAACCGGAATATGCATCTTTCTCCATATCTGTTAACGGCCAAGTCCTTGACAAGAGCTACCCAAACCAGCGTGACAACGGGCTGATGGAACTGGGAACCTTTGAAAACGAAACCGTCTCCATCGAGCTTACCCTTCTGAAAAACGTTTCGGTCAAATCGTTTGGCGTATACGGCTTGCATCACAATTTGCTGCAAGAAGCCGTTGCCAATGCGCCCGCTGTGGAAGTCACCGTGCAAAACAACACCCTGTCCGCCTCCTGCGAGGGCACGCAAGGAGAATACTTGTATCTTTCAGTCCCTCATGACCGTGGATTTAAAGCGTATGTAAACGGTCAGAAAACGGATATTTATTGTGTCAACGATACTTTTATGGCCATCCCTCTTCAGCAGGGCAGCAACCAGATCACGCTTACCTTTCTCCCTTCCGGACTAACAGCGGGGCTTTTTCTCGCCGCGCTTGGTGTGCTGGCACTCATACTTTTCCTTTGGCGCCTGCGCCGTGGTTCCAAACCCTTCAAATCCTTGCATAAAACACTTTATGTAATCTTCCTTTGCTGTGCCGGGCTCGTGTTCCTGGCGATCTATGTATTTCCGGTTTTGGTATACGCGGCCTTTTGATATGCGGCCTCTATA
>CAMMKL010000277.1 GCA_946497265.1 uncultured Clostridia bacterium
AGGCGAACGAGCAGGATAAAAATCGGATGGCGGAGACCGCGAAAAATGAAAAGCCTGCGTTTGACATCTGCCTGAAAAAGATCGCGGAGCATAAGCTTGAAATGAAGCTGGTCGAAGTGGAGTATACCTTCGATAACAATAAGATTTTGTTTTACTTTACGGCGGACGGCCGTGTGGACTTTCGCGAGCTGGTCAAGGATCTGGCTTCGGTGTTTCGTACGCGCATTGAGCTCCGGCAAATCGGTGTGCGAGACGAAGCTAAGATGCTGGGCGGACTAGGGATCTGCGGCCGGCCGTTCTGTTGTTCCTCCTTTTTAGGGGAATTTCAGCCGGTATCCATTAAGATGGCCAAGGAGCAGGGGCTTTCCCTGAATCCGGTAAAGATTTCCGGCACCTGCGGCAGGCTGATGTGCTGCCTAAAGTATGAACAGGAGGCGTATGCCGACCTGTTGCGTACCACGCCCAAAATGGGAGCGATTGTGAATACTCCGGAAGGGCGCGGCGTGATAGTGGATCTTAACCTGTTGACGGGTTGGCTCAAAGTGCGTATGGACCGTGCGCCGGAAGCCGCCCCCATGAGCTTCCAGGTCAAGCAGGTCAAGGTTGTCAAAGACGCGCAGATCCGCGTGGCGCGGGAAGAACTGGAAAAGCTCAAAAAGCTGGAGGAGTAGCCCTCCTTATTATCGGAAAGGGACGTACACGCTTCGGTAAATTTTGACTTTTTCTCAAAAATGAGTTGCTTTTTTATAATTGCATGTTAAAATAGAGGAAGAAATCATAAGGAGGTGTCACTTCCAATGGCATACGTAATTTCTGATGAATGCATTTCTTGCGGCGCATGCGAGGCAGAGTGCCCCGTAAATGCGATCTCCGAGGGTGACGGCAAATATGTTATCGACGCGGACGCCTGCACCGAGTGCGGTTCCTGCGCTGGTGTTTGCCCCGTAGGTGCTCCTGCTCAGGAGTAATTTCCAAGCAGACAAAAACGAAAGGCGGAGCGTTTAGAAGACGCCCCGCCTTTTTCCTTGCCCCGCGCTTTTTCATCGATCGGGGGCAGGAATACAGGGAAAGGGAGGGAACCGGATGCCCCATTGGGAACCGTTGGGAAACGGGGTGGAGGTACTGGTATCAAAACAGCACCGTTTTGGAACGGATACCGTCTTGTTGGCTGATTTCGCCGCGCCGCGCGCTTGCGACCAGGCGGTGGAGCTGGGCGCCGGATGTGGGGCGATCCCGCTGCTGTGGTGCCGGGATCGTGCGCCCGCCCACATAACGGCGGTGGAATTGCAGCCTGAGGCCTGTTCGCTGTTGTGCCGGTCGGTGGCAAGGAACGGGCTGGGGGCAACGATCGACGTCGTACAGGCCGATTTGCGCGCCCTTTCCGGGGTGCTTCCCGCCGGAAGCTTTCAACTGGCGGTCTGCAACCCGCCGTACAAACCGGCCGGTACGGGTATCGTCAATCCCGACCCTTCCCGGCGGCTGGCGCGCCATGAGGAGGAATGCACCTTGGCGGAGGTTGTAGCGGCTGCGGCACGCCTGCTCCAGTTTGGAGGCCGGTTTTGCCTTTGCCAGAGGCCGGAGCGACTTTGCGATGTGCTGGAGGCATTTCGCGGGGCCGGGCTGGAACCTAAGCGCCTGCGCTTTGTCCAGCAGAGGCTTTCCAAAGCGCCCAAGCTGTTTTTAATTGAGGGGCGTAGAGGAGGAAAACCGGGCGGGCTTGTCACCTTACCCACCCTTTTTTTAGAGGATACCAATGGCTCCAGTTCTGAAGAAATGGAGCAAATTTACGGATCGTACAGGGGGAATAATAAATGTGCGGAACCTTAACCGTTGTGGGGACCCCGATCGGCAATTTGGGGGATATGTCCCCCCGGGCGGTCAAGGCGTTGGAAGAGGCCGATTTTATTGCCGCCGAGGATACCCGCGTGACCATGAAGCTTTTGAATCATTTTGGGATCAAAAAGCCGATGGTCAGCTATTTTGAACATAACAAATGGGAACGCGGGGAACTGGTCTGCGCCCGTATACTAGCCGGGGAAAACTGCGCGCTGGTCTCCGATGCGGGAATGCCCGCCATATCCGACCCTGGGGAAATGCTGGTGCGGCAGTGTGCGGAGCGCGGCATTCCGGTTACGGTTGCACCCGGTCCCAGCGCGCTGATTGCCGCCTTAGCGCTTTCCGGGCTGCCTACCGGACGGTTTACCTTTGAGGGTTTTTTGAGCATGAACAAAAAGAACCGCCGGGAACATCTTTATGAGGTGGCAAACGAGCGGCGCACCATGATATTTTACGAAGCGCCGCACAAGCTGCCCGCTACGCTTCGGGACATGCTGCAAGCCTGGGGAGACCGTAGGATCGTACTGGTGCGGGAAATCTCCAAGATACATGAGGAAGTAATCCGTACTACGCTGCGGGAGGCGGCGGAAAAATACGCCGGAGGCGGTGCGCGGGGGGAATTCGTTTTGGTAATCGACGGCGCGTCTTGTACGGATACGCCGGAGCAAACCACCCTAAAACAGGCGGTGGAACTCGCTAAATCCCTTGCAGAAGGCGGGCTCCCGGCATCGGAAGGTGCCAAGCAGGCAGGAAAGCTAACCGGTTTTAAAAAGGGTGAAATCTACAAGGGTATGCTGTAAGCGAAGGAAAAGCTGCCACGGTATAGGAACCGGAACTTTTATACCGGGATAACGGAAATTCCGATGGAGCTCCATTTTTGGAGTTACTCAGGCTAGAAAAGGGAATAAAAAATTGCAAAACAAGGACAGGAGCCCGATGGGAAACCAAGACGGGCTCCTGTCCTTGTTTTGCAATAGATAT
>CAMMKL010000278.1 GCA_946497265.1 uncultured Clostridia bacterium
TGTAGTACTCGCCGCTGCCCGGCGTCACTGTGCCGTGCTCGCCCGCAATAACTTCGACATAGTATTTTTCATCCGCTGAACATTGGACGGCTCATTTGAAATAAAGTGACAGATTAGCAAGCGTATCATTCTTCCGCAAGAACAAACACCATACCACTTTCCCAGTCACTTCGAACACAGGATTTATCTGACAGAAACTTCAATCTATTGTTGTCAATTAGCACAAATGTCCATACATTTATTTCATCTGTGAATTTTGTTATCATCGTCACTTCATTTCCGTTCATCATCATTGTACCTGAAGGTTGATACGATACTGAAATAGCCAAAACAACGGTAAGCCTGCCTTCTTGAATTAAAAGATAAGGAACAGCAATATCATCCTCTTCAGATTGTTCAAGAACATACCTGCCATCGTCTAAACAAAAGTTCTCGCCTTGTCATCCCGATAAAAGCAAGGCCGCACATGCCAGCGCAAGGACGCCGGAGCCAATCCGTTTCCCTGCGCCTGTACGTTTCTTCATTCCTCAACTCTCCTTTCAATCAAACCTGTGTACGTGCACATCCAAGGCATACCACCTCTCTTTTTCTACCCGGCACACAGTTCTATGGCTTTATTATAGAGCCGATTTTGATTCCGTACAAGACTAAAAAAGATAAACTGTATCTATTCTGCCCGGCTCTCTGCCAGCTTTTCGAGATATCCGGGCTGCCAAATTTCATTTTCCTCCTTTAGCACAAAGAAACGTGTCTCACCAAGCGAATGATCCTCCTCTTCCATTCTTCTCAGCCGTTCCGCCTCACTGTATCTGAGATATGCCTCTACGGTAACGCCCTCCTCATCCGCTTCCTTTATGCGGATTGTAATTTCTTGATAGGCCGACCGGCTATCCGTTTTCAAGGCAAAGACAGCCATCCCTTTTACTGCTGTACCGGGCAGTGCAGCCTCCGGCGCTTGGATTTTCTCTGCTTGGGTAGAAAATAAGCTCGCAATATACTGTCTTCCCTCTCCTGTCCCGGTCAAATCGGCAGATTCAGCCCGTATAACGCCATTTACCGCATCCGAAGCAGAAAAGCCGCTGTAAATGCGCACTGTCTCAATCTGCGAGGCCGAAGTCAGACCAATATGCCACGCTATGCTGTTTTCCTCCGCGCCGCATCCGGAAAAAAGCAGGAACAGCAAAAGAAATCCCATACATAAAAGGCCTTTCCGTTTCATCATTTTCCCTTCCCTTCGCTAAAACGCCGATAAGCTACCAAGCCTCCGAAACAATCCGATCGATCGTTTCCGTATCCATCCCCTCGGCATCCGAAATCCTTACCATAAAGTAATTTTTCATATTTGATTTCCCAAAGCGCCGATAGGACTCCGAATCTGTATAGGTCAAAATCATCATTGCATTATACGGCTCAATCCCCTGTTCATCCAACCGAAGAACCACAACAGGTTCATACGGGCACGATTCCTCCTGTTCCTGAAGCGTAAATTCCACAATGGCTCCCCTTGAGAAGGGGCCTGTCGAAATCTCCCCGCTTGGTTCCAGTTCTTTTACAGAAACGCTGCCGGACTGAAACCAAGACTGATATTTCTCAAAAAGAGCACCCTCCTGCACCTGATAAAATCGGCCGCTGCTTTGATAATCAAAGACACCAGGCCCCTTATCTGCGCTTTCATAGAACGTAACAGACTTTACGCCCTGCATATTGCAGAATGCAGAAAGCGAACTTTTTCCACAGGAAACGAGCAGGAAAGAAGTGCATATTATAAAAAGAGCAATAATAGCTCCAATCCAGATATACCGTTTTTTCATCATGTATGTACGACCCCCTTCCCGCGTAATCCCTGCACAGCACGATATAACTGTCGAACCCAAAATAGCTTCTCAGATATCTCCTACTCAAAATAACGCTGTTTTTTTGTAAACGTGACAAAAGAATCTCCATCCGTCCTATATAATACCGGTCAAAGGGTCCAAATGCTGCATCTCCCCTTGTAAATTTTATAAAAACAAAAAGCAGTGCAATTCAAAAGAACTGCACTGCCCCATTTCTTATATGAGAAAACTTACAGCGGATGAACGGCGTTCGCCTGATCGGCGTGCTCCGCATCAATGTTGTATTTCTTTGCGCGGCGCTTTTCAAAGAATTTCACCGCAACCTGACCGAACTGCGCATAGCTTAAAACGTCTTCTTCCTGCTCGATCCACTCTGCGCATTCCTTGCGGAGGGTGTCCAGCTCCGGCTTAATCAGGTCAGCCGGACGGCAGTCGATCGGTTCTGCGTCGCCGATAATCTTTTTGCGGAAATCCGGGTCGATCGGAACCGGCGTCTTGCCGTATTCACCGCGTACAAGTCCCTTAAACTCTTTGGTAACGGTCTTATACCGCTCGCCCATGATGACGTTGAAGACAGCCTGTGTGCCGACGATCTGGGAACTCGGCGTTACCAGCGGCGGGTAGCCCGCGTCTTTGCGCACGCGCGGCACCTCCTCCAGCACCTCCTGCAATTTGTCCTCTTTCCCGGCCTGTTTCAGCTGGGAGAGAAGGTTTGAAAGCATGCCGCCCGGTACCTGATAGATCAAAGCGCCTGCGTCGGTCGCCAGCATCTTCGGATCCAAAAGCCCGGACTTGATATATTTATCACGCAGCGTCATAAAATAGGAGCGGATCTCATTGAGTTTGACAAGATCCAGACCGGTATCGTATTCCGTCCCCTGCAGCGCTGCCACGATAGTCTCCGTCGGTGCGTGCGAAGTGCCGAGCGCCAGCGGGGACATAGCGGTATCCACGGCGTTTGCACCCGCCTCCATCCCCTTT
>CAMMKL010000279.1 GCA_946497265.1 uncultured Clostridia bacterium
CGATCACCTGGGCTGCGTGCCTGCTTGCGATCAAGCCTATGGTACCAATTCCGCAGTAAGCGTCTATTACCGTCTCGTTCCCGTCCAAAGCGGCAAATTCCATCGCCTTCCGGTATAGGATCTCGGTTTGCAGAGGATTAACCTGATAAAAGGATTTGGCGGAAATCCGGAACACACAGCCGCACAGGGTATCCTCAATGCTGCCGGAGCCATACAATACCTTTTCCTGTTCCCCTAAAACCATGCTGGTATAAGCCGGGTTGATATTTTGTACCACAGTAGTTATCTCCGGATGCATTTTAATGAGTGCTTTGATAAAATCGTTTTTCTTTGGAAACACCGGGCCCGCGGAAACCAATACTACCATAATCTGGCCGCTTGAAAACCCGCGCTTTACCAGAACATGGCGCAAAAACCCCCGGCCGGTGCGTTCGTCATACGGCACAAGCTTAAAGCTTTTTAGCAGAGAGCGCACCGTCCCGATGGTCTCGTCAGCCTTTTGATCTTCCAGCATACAGCTTTCCACTGCAACCACACGGTGGGTACTCGCTTGGTAAACGCCGGAAATAATCCGTTTCCGATCATCCATTGCAAACGCCGCCTGCACTTTGTTGCGATAATGGCTGGGGTTCTCCATCCCTATGATGGGTTCCACCGGATGGAACACCCCCAAAAGCCGCTGTACCTTCGCCTGTTTCCAGCGAAGCTGCCTGGCATAATCCATGTTCTGTAATTGGCACCCTCCGCATTTGCGGTAATGAGGGCACGCTCCCGCCCGGAAGGGCAAACCTTGTGTGTTTTCCATCATTCCCAACCCTTTCTTTGTTTGGCCATACACAAATCAGTTTGGACAAGCTTAAAGCAAGGCAAGCGCCTTTGGGTAAAGAGGATCCAGTTCGCATCCGCAGTTGCCGCATTCTTTTTCCGCTTGAAGGATGGCGGACTTGAGCGTTTTCCTGTCCCCGTTCCCGCCCAACCATTCCTGTGCAGGGAGGGCGATCAAATCCCATCCGGAAACGGCAAAGGTTCTTAGAATTCTTGTTAACTCATCCATAAATATACATCCCTTCATTATAGTATAGGAAAATGCTTACCATTCTGATCTGTATCATACTACAATCGCTCACAGCTTGGCAAGCGTTTCAAAATATCCGCCTTATTTTCCTTAAAATAATATCTTCAAGAAAAAGGCAAAACATACTCAGTATTCCCTCGACTTTCCATTCAATGTCACTAAAAAAGCACCCCAAAAGCGTCAGCCCTAGACGAATTTTGAGGTGCTTGATTTCTTTTCTATGTTCCTGGCTCTGCTTACAAAAGGTGTACCGCCACGATCAGTCCGGCGAATACAATCGAAACCATACTGGTCAGTTTGATTAATATGTTGATGGAAGGGCCGCTCGTATCTTTAAAGGGGTCCCCAACCGTATCTCCGACTACCGCGGCTTTGTGGCATTCACTACCCTTTCCGCCGTGGGCTCCGCCTTCAATATATTTTTTGGCGTTATCCCAAGCCCCGCCGGAATTTGCCATCATAACGGCCAGTACAAAACCGGTTACCGTCGTGCCCGCCAACAAGCCGGCAACGCCGTTTACTCCTAATATCAGACCTACTACAATAGGCGTAATTACCGCAATCAGCGCTGGAGCAAGCATGAGTTTTTGTGCGCTGCGGGTACACATATCCACACAGGCGGCATAATCCGGGTCGGCCTTCCCTTCCATCAGCCCTACGATCTTTTGGAACTGGCGGCGTACCTCCACCACAATACTTTGGGCGGCCCTGCCCACCGCGTTCATAGTGAGAGCTGCGAACAAAAACGGCAGCATGCCGCCGATGAACAAGCCGATTAAGACGGTCGGGTTGGTGATGCTCAGATCCATTACCAAACCCTGATCAATCTGATGTACTTTGTCTATATAGCTTGCAATAAGCGCCAAAGCCGTGATGGCTGCTGAACCTATGGCAAAGCCTTTTCCGGTCGCGGCAGTGGTATTGCCCAAGCTGTCCAGCGCATCTGTGCGCCGGCGCACTTCGGGCGGCATATGGGTCATTTCCGCGATGCCTCCCGCGTTGTCCGCAATCGGCCCATAAGCGTCGGTAGCCAGTGTGATCCCAAGCGTGCTCAGCATTCCAACGGCGGAAACACCCACGCCGTAAAGCCCCATATTAAAGTCCTGTGCGCCTCCGCTGAGGAAATAGCTCAACAGGACGGATACGCCCACAATAACTACGGGGGCTACCGTGGAGAGCATACCGAGCGACAAACCGCTGATGATCACCGTTGCGCTTCCCGTTTCGCTGGAGGCGGAAAGTTTTTTCGTCGGTTTGTAGGTATCGGAAGTATAATATTCGGTAATTGCACCGATGGCAACGCCTGCAACCAATCCGCTTAGTATTGCAAAATAAACGCCCGTATTGTTGGGAAGCAGCCATCGCACCACAAAGAAGGACAGGAGGGCGATGAGGACCGCGCTGATGTAAGTACCGGTACGCAGGGCGGTCAGCAGGTTTTTCTGGCTGGCCCCCTCTTTTGTTTTGATAAAGAACGTACCCAAAATCGAACACACAACACCCATGGCGGCAAGCAGCATTGGTACTCCCACTCCGTCCATACCAAAGCCGGCCGCTACGGCCAAAGCGCTGGTGGATACGATAGAGCCTACATAGGATTCGTACAGGTCGGCTCCCATGCCGGCCACGTCGCCCACGTTGTCGCCCACATTATCCGCAATCACAGCCGGGTTGCGCGGGTCATCCTCGGGAATGCCGGCCTCTACCTTCCCTACCAGATCTGCCCCT
>CAMMKL010000280.1 GCA_946497265.1 uncultured Clostridia bacterium
TATGTACGATCGAATAATCCAGCAGAGAGAAGGGATGCGCACCGCCCCACCAGCCCGGCGTATTGGTGGGGTACCTCCCATGCGCCGTCCAGCAGTAGCCTTCGTACTCTTCCAAACGATAGAAATGTCCTACATCCTCCGGGAAGCCAACCGCTTTAAAGACGCCCATGTTTTTCCCACTGGAAAAAACATAAGCCCCGTCGATCTGGGTATTGATGCGGGTAACACACCTTACGACAAATTCCTGTTCATCCAACTGACTGGCAGCGAGCTTTGTGGGAAGGGGAGTCAGGAAATAGCGCCAGATCAAAGGTTCGTCCGTGATAGAAGCCGTTTTACGGGTGGGAATTTTTGAGAGGTTTACCATATCGAAATGGCGGTCCAGGAATGCTTCACAGCGCTGACGTGTTTCCTGCGTGTCGTAAAAAAGATGAAACGCATAATAATCTTTGTATTCCGGATATATCCCATATCCCGCGAAACCTCCCCCTAACCCGTTGCTGCGGTCGTGCATGACGGCGATGGATTTTATCGCCTTTGTACCGTCAATACGGGCGCCGTCCTTGGCGAAAATACCAGAAATGGCGCAGCCGGACGGGATGCGTACTTTGCCTTCCTTGCGCATGTAAGGAACCTCCTCGCAAATAGAAAGGCGTTCACCGGTACCAAGAGAAGGGAAATCTTCTGCCCATACCGGTGAACGCCCTTGTTCACTGATGCTTATTATACTTTTTTTCAATGCTCCTGTCAATTAAAAAATGAAAGAAATCATAAAGTTGCTGCATTATTATGAAAAAATGACGATAAAAAACATTCTGAAAATTGCATTTTGAAGGAAACACAAAAAATCCTGCAAACGTCATTCGAATTGATCCTTGGACAGCGACACGGTATCCAAAGGATAGCCGCCGTCGAAACAGCCGGTGCAATACGGAAGGTTTCCGTCCCTGCAGGCGTGCTTTAAGCCTTCAATACTAATAAAGCCCAAGCTGTCCGCGCCAATGAAATCCGTTAACTCCGAGAGCGTCTTTTGATTGGCAATCAAGACTTTTTCACTGTCGATATCGGTACCGTAGTAGCATGGGTGGCGGAAGGGTGGGGAAGGGTTGCGCAGTGGGACCTTTTTGCCACCTGCTTTTTTCAGGGAACGGAGGATTTTGGCCCTGGTGGTTCCCCGAACAATGGAGTCGTCTACCAATACAATGCGTTTGCCCTCGACGTTTACCCTCAAAGGATTGAGTTTTAATGTTACCGTGCTGTCGCGCTGGGATTGGGTTGGAGCAATAAAGCTGCGGGCGATGTACCGGTTTTTTACAAAACCGGAAACCAGAGGAAGCCCGCTCTCCTCTGCGTAACCGGCTGCGGCGGCCAGGCCGCTGTCCGGAACGCCGCAGACGATGTCGGCGTCAACCGGATATTCCCGCGCTAGTTCTTGACCCATGTTGAAGCGTGCCTGGTAAACGCTTAGCCGGTCGATGATGGAGTCGGTACGGGCAAAGTATATATATTCAAAAATACAAGCACCCTGTTTATCCTGTTCCAGTACCCTACGGCTGGTCATATGAAACTGTTCGTCTATCACGATCATTTCGCCCGGCTCGACATCCCGCTCAAAGGAAAAGCCGATGCTGTCAAGGGCGGCGCTTCCCGAACAGAGGCCAACTCCTTTGCCGTTCCGGCCGATACACAAAGGGCGAAACCCCCAACCGTCGCGCACGGCGATCAATTTGTTTTGGCTCGTCAGAACAACCAAAGAAAAAGCTCCCTTAAGCTGCTTGACGGCGTTTTCCACTGCGGTTTCGATTTCTTCACAAGAGAGAGCTTCATACGCAATGAGGGAAGAAATCGTTTCGCTGTCGTTGCTGGCGGTAAAAGAACAGCCGATTTTCTGCAATTTTTGCCGGATTTCCGACGCGTTGGTGATGTTGCCGTTGTGAGCGGTTGCGATACGGCCTTTCAGATATTCGGTAATGATTGGTTGGGTATTTTCGCGGTTGTTGGTTCCAGTAGTAGAATAGCGCACATGACCAATGGCAAGATTGGCCTCCGGCAACTTTTTGAGCACCGTGGGGGTGAACACCTCGCTTACCAAGCCTACGTTCTTATGATAGAGGATGGCGCTTCCTTTGAGAACCGCAATCCCCGCCCCTTCTTGCCCTCTGTGCTGTAACGCCAATAGGGCGTTGTGGGTGATATGAGCGGCTTCTTCATCTTGTGTCCGGATACCGAACACACCGCAGGCTTCTTTTAATTGATCCATCAAAGCACCTTCTCTTTCTGTGTTTCTTTCCCCTTTAGGACCTGTCATAACGTTATAAAGAGGAGTTGATACAGCCTGATTGCGGCAAAGTTCCAAAATAGCATTCAAGGCCATAAAAGTTTTCTAGCCACAAAAACGCCGTCGAAAAGGAACACAACAAAAGAGGCCTCTTGGATATCCAATGGATACTCTAAGAGGCCCCCGAGACGCCATTGTAGCGGGGTTACCGGAACCAGTATAGCAAATCAACTTTTGAAAATCAATAGAAATATTCTGTAAAGTGAAGCGGATTTTCTTTTTTAGTTCAGGGTTATATTTCAAACGTGCTCCGGTGAATGGAAAAGCCCGCGATGGGGAATT
>CAMMKL010000281.1 GCA_946497265.1 uncultured Clostridia bacterium
CTTTATATAGACAATACCGCCGTATCGTAAAGGAGTTGAAACACGTTGGCACCCAGAAAAAGACAGCCTGCCAGAAAGGCTCCTTCCCATTCCATCCATGGAGTGATCGAAGGCGCGGGGGAAGTGGTAGAGCAGGAAATCGATCATACGCTGGAAGAAAACTATATGCCTTACGCGATGAGCGTAATTCTTTCCCGCGCCCTACCTGAAATCGACGGCTTCAAGCCATCCCATCGCAAACTGCTTTATACGATGTATAAGATGGGGTTGCTCCATTCCGCGCGGACAAAGTCCGCGAACATCGTCGGGCAGACAATGAAATTGAATCCGCATGGAGATGCGGCCATTTACGATACCATGGTGCGCCTGAGCCGCGGCTATGAGGCGCTTTTGCATCCCTATGTGGACTCCAAAGGCAATTTCGGTAAGTTTTATTCCCGTGATATGGCTTGGGCGGCTTCCCGTTATACCGAAGCGCGCTTAGACGACATCTGCCAGGAACTATTCCGCGACATCGACAAGGACACCGTGGACTTTGTGGATAATTACGATAACACCCTCAAGGAACCTACGCTGCTCCCCGCCACCTTTCCCTCTGTGCTGGTAAACGCCAATACGGGTATCGCTGTGGGCATGGCGAGCTCAATTTGTCCGTTTAACCTCAAAGAGGTATGCGAGACGACCATTGCCTTGATCAAAAACCCGCAGCACGACGTGGCTTCCACGCTGTTAGCGCCGGATTTTCCCGGTGGCGGCCAGATTCTGTATGTACGCCAAGCCATGGAAGAAATTTACCGTACCGGGCGGGGCGGCGTCAAGGTGCGCGCACGCTATGCGTATGACGGCGGCGCCAACTGTATCGATATTACCAGCATCCCGCCCACAGCCACCTGTGAGGCCATCATTGAAAAAATTGTCGATCTGGTCAAACAGGGCAAAATCAAAGAAATCTCCGACATCCGCGACGAAACCGGCCTGGACGGCCTGAAAATCACGATTGATCTCAAACGGGGCGTCGATCCCGACCGCCTGATGCAAAAGCTTTTCCGCATGACGCCGCTGGAAGATACGTTTTCCTGTAATTTTAACGTGCTGATCGCGGGTACGCCGCGCGTGCTGGGTGTGCGCGAGCTTTTGGAGGAGTGGATCGCCTTTCGTGTGGAATGCATCCGCCGGCGCACCCATTTCGATCTTACGAAAAAGGAAGAAAAGCTTCATCTGCTGCAAGGCTTGCAGCGTATCCTATTGGATATCGATAAGGCGATCGCCATTGTGCGCCACACCGAAGAGGAAAGCGAAGTAGTCCCCAACCTGATGATCGGGTTTGGGATTGACGAAATCCAGGCCGAATACGTGGCAGAGATTAAGCTGCGCCACCTCAACCGGGAATATATCCTCAAGCGCACCGAGGAAATCACCCAGTTGGAAGAGGAAATCGCCGATCTGCGCTCCATTCTGGACAGCAGGGAACGGGTAAAGCAAATCATCGTATCGGAACTGCGCGAGGTGATGAAAAAGTACGGAAAACCGCGCAGGAGCATGCTCATCTATCCGAACGAGCTGCCGCAGGAGGCGGAGGAAGAAGAGGTGCCGGATTACCCGGTGCATCTGTTTTTCAGCCGGGACGGCTACTTTAAAAAGATTACCCCGCAATCTTTGCGCATGAGCGGCGAGCAAAAGCTCAAAGAAGGGGATGAAATGAAGCAGCAATTGGATGCAAGCAACAACTGCGACCTGCTTTTCTTTACCGACCGCTGCCAGGTGTATAAGGCCAAGGCAAGCGATTTTGCCGATACCAAGGCAAGCGTCCTGGGAGAATATATCCCCGCGCGCCTGGGAATGGAGGAAGGGGAGCTGGCGGTTTTCATGGCGGTTACCAAAGATTATAGCGGCTATATGCTTTTTTTCTTTGAAAACGGAAAGCTGGCTAAAATCGACATGAACGCCTACGCTACCAAAACCAACCGCAAGAAGCTGACCGGCGCTTTTTCCGACAAGTCGCCCCTGGCCTGTGCATTTCACGCCGATCAGGACGCGGAATATCTTTTGAAAAGCTCGGCAGGACGGCTTTTGCTGGTGCATACCGGTTCGGTGGCATCCAAAGCGACCCGCACTTCACAAGGGGTGGCGGTCATGACTCTCAAAAAGGGCCACCGTCTGCTGGAAGTAAAACCTTATGAAGACGGCAGCCTTAACAAACCGAATCGCTACCGTACCAAAACCCTGCCTGCCTCCGGAATGCTGCCCGCACCCGAGGATACGCAGGGCGAGCAATTACAGCTTTGACGAAACGACGGTAACGTTGCTTTTTCCATAAAATCGTAAAAACAAAGCCGCCGCACACCCGAAACGGATGTACGGCGGCCGGTATTTTGAAACGGCAAACGCAATTTCATTTCAAAATAGCCTGAGGTTATCTTGCCCGCACAGGATTTTCATACACATGGGAAATTGAGGAAGGAATTCTTATAAAGTTAGAATGAGTATTGCTTTTCTATATTATAAAGTTTATGTTATGCCGGCTGCCTTTTTACAAAACGTTATACAAACTCATTCCCATAAATCATATCTGATTATATTGACAATGGAAC
>CAMMKL010000282.1 GCA_946497265.1 uncultured Clostridia bacterium
GGCAGAGGCGCCAAGGACCGCGCCGCCATTGCCCCCTACAGAGGGGAGGATATTCATGAGTAATTTAAAAAGAGCATTTGAAAACGGTAAGGCATTTATTGCCTTTATCACCTGCGGCGACCCCGACCTTGAAACCACCGCTGCCGCTGTGAAAGCCGCTGTGGAAAACGGTGCCGACCTCATTGAGCTTGGTATCCCGTTCTCCGACCCTACCGCAGAAGGTTCTGTTATTCAGGGAGCCAACCTTCGTGCTCTGAGGGGCGGTATCACTACCGACAAGATTTTCTCCTTTGTAAAAGAGCTTCGTCGTGAAGTGAAAGTACCTATGGTGTTTATGACCTACGCCAACGTTGTATTCTCTTATGGCGCGGAACGTTTCATCTCTGCGTGTAAAGATATTGAGATCGACGGACTTATTTTGCCTGATCTGCCGTTTGAGGAAAAAGAAGAATTCCTGCCGTTCTGCCATAAATACGATGTTGATTTGGTGTCGCTAATCGCACCCACATCAGAAAACCGCATTGCTATGATCGCAAAAGAAGCGGAAGGTTTTATATATATCGTTTCCAGCCTCGGCGTAACTGGTATGAGAAGTGAAATTAAAACAGACCTTGCTTCCATTGTTAAAGTAGTCAGAGAAAAAACCAGAATACCCTGTGCTGTTGGGTTCGGTATTTCCACACCGGAACAGGCAGAGAAAATGGCGAATATTTCTGATGGAGCCATTGTCGGTTCTGCCATTATCAAACTGCTTGAACAGTATGGAAAAGACGCCCCGAAATACATCGGCGAATATGTGAAGAAAATGAAATCGGCCCTATTAACCAATTAGCGGAAGTAGTAAACTACTTTCGAATTCTTATAATTCAGTGAATAGAAACGGGGGTTACCGTTCATGTTCACTCTTGTTCTTGTGGGGGAGGTTTCATTTTATTGTGCGCCTGACGCATCATTCTCCGCACCGCTGGCCGTTCCGCTTCCTCGTGCAGCATCCGGGAAAACGCCTTTTGCTGTCAAATATCAGAAACGGGCTGTGCTGTTCACTGTAAACCTCCCCGTATAATAAGTTTCAGGTATCAGTAGGTTTAAGTAATACAATAGCTGTAGGACAGCAGGGTCAAGTTCTCTGCCTCCTGGTTGAACCGCAAGGCTGCTTCATGCGAAATCCGTTCCTCTGAACTGGAAGTCAGTTGCAAACTCATTGGCTGTTTGCCAGAGGTAAGACCGCCCTTTAATGACATAATGACACTCCGGCAAAACCTATGGTGTGCAATTGCACACCATAGGTTTTGTGTTTGTGTTTTATTTTCCGCGTTTGAAAAAACTATCTTGTTAAGCCCTTTCCGTACCTACGGCAGAAACCCATCCGCCGTAGGCGTTCTTTATTTTTAGAAAATGTCGCAATCGAAACATCATATCCTACCTCACTACACCTATATGGTTTTGATAAAAGATCACATTGTCAATCATTTGTCCTTTTCATGGAGCAACAAAGGGCAATTTTGTGGGAAAACCGAATGGCGGCTGGAACCATCCAATAAAGTCAAAACGAATTCCTTTGCAAAATAGGTGAACAATAAGAAAAGAGATTACCCTACTTTATTTTGTACGGTTGCTTTATAACGCTTACGGTTCCGTTTTTTAACTTGACCGTCAAAAATCTCAGCATTCATCTCCTTCATTCGGAGGGACACAATGGAAAATTTTACAGAATTATTCGTATCAGAACTCTATAATATACAGGGGGAATACATTGGAAATTGGGCAATCGGGTATGAAGCAAACACAAACCAATATATTAATATTTCTGAAATAAGTAATATTAGGAGTTGCCCGCTTTGCTGGAAGCAAAAAATATTTCCGGAGGCAATCCATAAGTGGAATCCTGCCGATGCCCCTAGTGGGTCCAAACAAAATACAAAAAGGCGGGGGCCGCCCCCGCCAAAGTGAGTCAAAAAGTGCGACGCGCTCGTGGCTGAAAATGTCACGCACAGAACCACGGTATAGGCCGGCAAAGAAAAGCAATAATAGTTTTCAATCGAAAGCGGGCAATCAAAGAGGTACATTACCTTATCCATGTAACAAAGCGGAAGATCATAGATTCATGTCTTGAGAACTCAAATCTTACAGCCAAACAACTGGAAAAGCTGAATAACCTGCGAATCAAAGCAGGCCATAAGGCAATAGAAATAGCATCCATGTGAAGTTGCTTCTTACCACAACGATGATTTCGATGGAGCGCCGTGTGCGGTGAAAGTCGCATGCACGGTGTGCAGCGGGGAAAAATACGAAATAAAGTTACTTCAAACCCTGCTCAAATTTCGAGATAGGAACCAATCCTTTGAAAAAATCATCGTAACTAGCGTGCAAAACGTGCTTTAAGGCAATCAAATCGCTGATAAAGATGTTCCGTACCCTAATCTCAATCGCGTTATTTCTCCTTATTTTCTAAGTTATCACTAGCTAGTGATAATTATGGCTTTTTCTTATGCTATAATTAACACATAATCATTGAACAGTGATATTTTCTAATGATAATTTAGGAGGATGTTGAGATGGCAAAGATGTTACAA